>JAGCTA010000076.1 GCA_017963875.1 Victivallales bacterium
CCTCCGCTGGACTGCTCTCTCGCACTGGCGCACTCCGTCTGGAGAGGCGATGTTCGCCGTCGTCGGCGACGGGTTCCGCTACGCAGCCAAGGCAATCGTCGGATGCTACCCGAGATACTGGGAGCTCCTGCCGATTGCGCAGGGCAACGACGTGAGGTTCACCCTGACGCCCGAAGGCGCGCAGAGGCTCCGCGAGCACGTCGGCAACGGCACTGGCGGCGTCTTCGCCCGCCTGACCGTCCACCGCGACAGAATCGAGCTCGCGGACGTCGCCGACCTTTCCAGAAGGAGCGTGTTCGCGGCAACCAGCGACAGCGCGGGGCTTCCCTGCGGCGTCGAGCTCAACACCTGCTATCTGAGGCAGTTCCTGAAGATGGGCTTCCTCACGATGTCGCTCTCGTCGAGGTCGCAGAACCCGCTGGCGTCGTCCGAAGGCACGGGCGTCTACCTGTTCATGCCGCGCGGCGAGAAAAAGGAGAATGCCGAGGCGACCGCCGCCGAGTCCGAGACGAAGCCGCAGTCCGTCAAAACCGATGTCCAAACCAATTGTCAGGAAGGCAATTGCACACAAACCAACAACCAACCAAAGGAGAAACCGACCATGACCCAGGCCATCTCACCAATCACCGTCGCTAGACCTGTCCCGACCGCCGTCCCGCAGGCGTCCGTCACCAAGAACCCGCTGGACGAGACGCTTGCCTGCATCGCCGCCATGCGCGAGCAGCTTTCCGCCCTTGAGGCGCGGCTGCTCGACGCGGGCCGCGGCATCAAGGCTGCTCTCGTCGAGCAGCGTCTGAAGGAACGCCAGTACGCCGACGCGAAGCGCAAGCTGGAGCGCGTCCGCCTCGCCGTCTGACGTGCCAGCGACACGCAACCGCACACGTCCAGCCCGTCTGTCAGCCAGGTGGTAGCCTGGGCGTGTGCGCCGCTTGACAGGAGAAAGACAATGGGCAAATACCAGATCATCATCGAGGAGACCATCGCGGACGACTTCGCCGTCGAGGCCAGCTCACCCGACGAGGCGCGCTCCATTGCGGAGCGGAAGTACAGGTCAGGCGAGCTCGTCATCGAGGACGGCGAGGTGCAGACACGACGCATCGCCGTCAACAACGACAACTGCGAGAACCTCATCGACTTTCAGGAGTTCTAACCAAACCAACCCAAACAGGAGATTGCAACCATGCTGAAACTCAATGCATCCTATTCAAAGAAAGTGCCCGCCGAAAGCGAGTACAGTTCGCAGTCCTACCACGCGCAGATTGAAGTCGAACTTCCCGACGGCCTCAGCCAGCAGCAGTTGCAGGAGAAGGTCCACAACGTATTCGAGTTCGTCCGCTCGTCCGTGGAGACCGAGCTCCAGAACAACGTCGCCGCACAGCAGTCGCAACCGCCGCAGATGCCCCCCGTGCCGCAGCAGCAGTACAATGCGCCGCAGCAGTACGGAGCACCGCAGCAGAACTATCAGCAGCAGCCGCAGAACCAGAGAAGCCAGGGCCGACAGTACCGCAACGCCAACGCCGTCGCCTCGCCAAAGCAGGTGAACTACCTTCTGAGCCTTGCGAAGCGGACGGGCTGGACAATCCAGCAGATTCTCCAGAGATGCCAGATTCCCAACATCGAGGCGATTCCCGCCAAGGTTTGCAGCGAACTCATCCAGGAGTTCTCGGCGACCGCCGCGTAGCATTTCCACCCACAACGCCCGTGGCCTGAAAAGCCTCGGGCATAACCAAACACATCAGGAGACACGATTATGGAAGAATCCAATCCCAAACCCACGCTCGCGCAGCTCAAGGAGCAGCCGCACTACTCCTACAGCGCACTCAACACCTACATCAACACCTGCCAGCTCTTGTACTACTACCGCTACATCGAAAAGGCCGAGGCGGAGCGCACCCCCGTTGCGCTTCCCTTCGGCTCCGCGTTCCACAGTGTCCTGTCCGAGCAGGCGCAGGCGGCGAAGAACGGCAAACGGCTGACCGCCGACGAGATGACCGAGGCGTTTGCGACGTATTTCCAGGCCAACTGCAAGGACGCGGCAAACATCGTCTTCAAGCGCGACGAGAACATCGAGGACCAGATTGCGACCGCCAAACGCATGTTCGAGGCCGTGGCGTGGATCGACTACTACAACATCCTGTCCGTGGCCGAGCCGTTCAAGGTGGAGATGCCAGGTCTTTCCAAGCCGCTCATAGGCGAACTGGACATGGTGATTTCCGAGCATACGCCGTTCGACGACGAGAGCGACCGCCCCTACGACACCATCGTGGACTTCAAGACCGCCGCGAGGATGTGGCCTGACGACAAGCCGATGAAGGATTTGCAGGCGACCGTTTTCAGCTACGCCTTCGAGAAGGTTCATGGGCGCAGACCGTCCTTCCGTTTCGATGTCGTGACCAAGACGAAGGAGCCTGCTGTCAAACACTTCTTCACCAGCCGCGACGAAGGCCACTACAGGCGTCTGGAAAAACTGTTCGTCACCGCCGACAAGGGGATTCAGGCAGGCGTGTTCCTGCCGAATGAATCATCGTTTGCGTGTTCGGACTGCCCGTATGCCGACCGCTGCTCCGGATGGCACTGCAATTCCGCTCATTCCGAATTGCCGACCGCCGCCTGATCCGCAACCTTCCAACCTTAGACTGGCTGTTCCCGCATAGGGGAGCAGCCTTTTTCATTTTCACCATCATTACCCCAAAAGGAGACAAGAACCATGGGACTTTGTTTAGCCAACCCCACCGACAAGTTCGTTGACCGCGAGACGCTTGCCCTCGTGCCGACGCCGGAACCCACGCAGACGTGGCGGCCTGTGCCGCACATCGCCGTGGTCGATGCCGTCGAATCCGCCATCTCCAGACGAGGGATGCTCATTGAATCCGAACGGTTCGGGCTTGCCCGCGACCAGAAGAAGATGTTTGGCGTCATCACGCTCGCCAACCGCAGCATTCCCGAATGGACGAGATGCGTCGGCATCTGAAATTCGCACGACCAGAGTTTCGCCGCAGGCATCTGCTGCGGCGTGAGCGTGCTGGTCTGCTCCAATCTCTGCTTCGGCGGGGAGTTCGTCATCAAGCGCCGCCATACCTCTGGCATTGACCTGAACTCGATGGTGGAGGACACGATGGACGCGATGGCCGACTCGTACCTGTCATTTGAAGAGCGTCTGCTTGTACTTCACGATGAACCTGTTACAGACGACCAGGCGAGAATCTTCATCGTCAAGGCAGCCGAGTTCGGAGCAATCCCGAGTTGCGACATCCTCGCCGTGTTCGGGGAGTATTTGGAACCGAGACATGGCGAGTTCAGCGAGCGTAGCCAATGGTCTTTGCTGAACGCCTTTACGGAGGTCGCCCACAAGTATACGCCCGCAAGGTTCGACATCTGCAACCGCAAGCTCACCCGCCTTTTCGAGCTGGACGGACAGCCAGCCATTCACTAACCACACCCAGTAACCAGAAGGAGACGCCGATGAACACCGTCAACACTCCACCGTAACCGACTGAATCAAGCGACCTTGTTTCAGCCGAAAACCAAAAGAAAACCACCCGTCCCCACAGGCGTGGAAACGACCTGTGGGGGACATTCAGCAAATAAGGAGACAAAACACCATGAGCATCCATTCATGCCCAAACTGCGGTTCAACCAACATTCATCTAAGACCAAGCGCCGCACGCACCTGCGGCGGGCTCGGAGCCATCTCGGGCGGTGCCAGCGCCGTGTCCGGGGGAACGACGGGGGCGGCGATTGGAACCGCCATCATGCCCGGCATCGGCACGGCCATCGGCGGAATCGCCGGAGCCTTCGCGGGCCTGCTTTCAGGCGCACTCGGAGGCGCAGCCGTGGGACGGGCCATCGACCGCCGAATCATCAAGGCGTACCGCTGCGACGACTGCGGACACCAGTTCGCAGCCTGACACAACCATTCATCGCTAGAATAAAGGATTAAACACATGAACAACACAAGCATTTTCAGGAATCATTCACTCGTACACAACTACAATCCCGACAACACGTTGGGACGGGACGAACGCGAAATGCTGCTGATGGCATTCGGCCCACAGGACCGATTGGACTATCCAACCGAGCCTCTGGAGATGGCGAACGGCTGCGTGGTCGAGCGCTATGTCATTCCTGATGAAGACAAGCAGAAAATTATGGACATGCTGTTTCCGTTCTTTGAGCAGCCGTCTTTGGATGACGAGCGTCTTGACATCCACTGCAACAGGAAATTCAAGGTGCGGGACTTCATGGTGACGCGCGAGGGCGACGGCAACTTCCTCGTCTCGCCCTACTACGCCGAGGCTGGCGGCACCGTACTGGACTGGGTGATGCCAGAAAAAGCTAATGGAGATGACACAATCCTCAGCATCGGCACAATCCGCCGCTGACATGGATTGTCGTTTAAAGAGATGCCGCCAACGGGAGGCTTCTCTTTTTCATATCACGGCTACGCTATCTCCTTCCAGCCGTCGATGCGGCCCTTTTCTGAGTCGAAGTTGACACCAACCAAGATAATCGACAGGCCACAGGACTGGAATTTCTCGTAGTAGTGGTGGTAAACAAGCTGGCTCATGGCCTCGTCCAGTGGGCTTTTTTCTTTTCTCTCTTTGTGCTTTTTTGAACAGCATAACGGGGCAAGGTGGACTAATGGTGAACGCATCTTTATACATGGTATTTGCCATTCTTGACAGAAGGGCAAAAGGTCGTGAGTTCGAACCTCACTGTTCCGACCATCGCTTTTCCCATAGCCCGTCAATGGCTTACCCATTGGCGGGCTGTTTCGTTTCTGCCAACCTCCTCAAACTGCGGCACTTGTGCGGATTCTCCGTTTCCAGTGATTCCCCTGCGGAGGAGGGATAAAAGGTCGTTTCGGACGCTTCTCCAGACGTTTTCCCGCCGATTTTCTCCGTTTGAAAAGACCGCCGACTTTTCCACTAAATCGACATTTTCCGCCTCAAGACGCCGCTATTCTCCGCTTTTTTCTTGAATAGCGTTGCATGGATATCAAGAGAAAGGCGATAAAAATCTTCTCCGCAGAAGAACAGCCGATGATTTTGAGGTGCAGTCGGAGAAGATTTCAAACCTCAAATACAAGATATGAGATGCGAAAAGCGACCTTTTACAAATCGGCTTTTCGGGCAAAAAAGAGCCGCTGTGCATCGCAGCCCGACGACCTGTCCGACAAAAAGTCTCTCAACCTCGTCAATTCCGTCCCTCATGGTTGAAATGTGCGATGGACGGGGTAGATTAAGTATGTGACAATTCAAACCAATCTACGTGCGGGAATTGAAGTTGCCGCTGGAACCGAAACTGTTGCACGATTTCAATGGAATGACCTACCAGCGTATTGCCACGCCGTATTGGTAGGAAATGCACGCTTTAGTGTATCAGTGTTGAGGGAAAATGTTGAATTATCGCATCAGATTGTCATTAATGTCATTTTTTCTGACGATGCTGGCAGTGCTCTTCGGAGTGGCTGCCTTTCTGTATTTTGACTGCCGAAACATAGAGGCGTTATTGGCGGAAAAGATGCCCACAGCGCAAGAAATGACTTCCCGAAAAAACGAGCCAAACAGACAACTAAAGGCTCAATCTCTTGATATTCAAGCAGAAATTAAGGCGATCGAAAGTGAACGTCTGCGTTTGGAACAAGAAGTCGCAGAATTGCAGGAAAAATGCAGGATGTTGCAGCAGGAAAACACGCTAACCATGTCGGAACTGTCGATGCTCGCACCAGAGGTGTATGCGGATTTTGCGCTGGAGTTGAAAAAGTATCATGCGGGAATGCGCGAGGGGCGGCATGTCCGTTGCGAATGGGATATGCTTCGCATTCTGGAGAATGAGGGCTTGCTCAAAATGAAACCAGAGGAACAAAAGATGTGCGAAGCGTATCTGTCTAGTTATCAGGAATATGTGGATGGGATTCTAAATGATGCATGGACAGAGGCGGAAGCAGAAGAACGTTTTCAACAATTGGAAAAGATGTACAAAGAAGGGTACGGAAGATTTTTGGAAGAGACGATTTCGCACGCATTATGTGAAGCACTTGGTGTGACGACATACGAAGAGGCAGAAAATAAACAGGTGGACAATATGACAACGGCAATCGCATTCGCGATGACACCAATTTGGTACTACGGGCGGGTCTTGTCTAAACGTTATGCGCGTGAGATTCTGGAATATGATTGTCCGCCGCTGGACTACGGAATGTCATCGGACAAAGTGGATGCGGAAATAAAGGAACTAGAGGAACATTTTTCGGCAAGAGGCAAACTACCATGAGATACAAAAAGATAATTTGGCTTTTTTTGTTCGCAGTGTTCCTCGTGACAGGAGTCTATGTGATAGTGCTGGCGCGACATCGCAACAGACTGCTTGCGACGCTGGACACACAAACAATGCCGGAAACGTCATTGGGACAACGGACGATGCAAGTCGTGCAACGCAATGATGAAAGCAAGTTGGAGAAAGATTTGCATAGACATCAGAAGGCTGTGCGCCTTCTAACGAACGAGAGAGAGACATGGAAGCGTCAATTGGAACACTATGAATACTTTTTTCATCATTCTGAAGAACCGTCTCTAGAAGAGTTCCGCGAAGCCCAGCCTGAAGAATACGAAAAACTGAAGCGCGATGTCGCGCGAATTCTGCGTTTTGCGTCGGCAAAAAAACGTCTGCGGGAAGAATATATGGCAAGGCTGGATTATGGCGTGCTTACCGATGAAGAGCGAGAGACGCTGATTAACACCTTGGAGAATGTCGCCGAGGCGGAAGATTTTCTGCTGGAAGGCGGAGACGGCGAATTGGAATTGTATTACAAGGCGGGACGAATGTCATTCGCCGATTTTCAGCAATGGCTTCACGAGGGCAGTGTCGTCAATCTGGCGGCCATGGCCGATTGGAAATCTGCTGGCGGAACAAAGCATTTTGCAGCAGTCATGCGAGCACTCTTCCTGCATCATTCTTCACCTATGAGCGTGCAACCGAGAAAGCCGCAGGAGATTCGCGGAATCAATACAATATTGATTTCCGACCCGTATTCCCCAAACAGAATGCGGCCAATGATCGTTAAAGTCGAGCCTGGCTGGTCGCAAGAATAAACGATACGCCTCCTCGTCAATTCCGTCCCTCGTGGTTGAAATGTGCCGTTGGAGGTTATATTCGATAAGTGACAAAAACGACAACGCACATACCTGCCAACATAAGGTTAACACAACACCATGAAGCCCCTCCTCCGCAAAATCTTCTTCTGGGACGAGCCCGCGCAGGGCGCAGTTGGCGTCATCGCGAACAAGGGGGCAATCAATGGACGTTAACACTTTTCTCATCTTTTGGCTGTTAGGAATGCTTGCGGGCGGTTACTGGCTTTGCAAGATCAAGCGAGAGTGGATTATTCTGCTTACCCTGGCAGTGTTTTGGGGATGTGCGGCGGTTTCTTTTACGATAGGCGAATCCAGATTGCACTGGGCAAAGACGAATAGGGAGAAAGCCTATAAGCAGTGTGCGGTTATGCTGAAGGCGGGCGAACAGGCTCAGCTTCAGGAGAAACTGGCTGCACTTCTTGAATCTCCTGCCTGGAG
>JAGCTA010000077.1 GCA_017963875.1 Victivallales bacterium
GAGGGCTTCCCCGACCTCCCCAAAAACATCGCCTGGACAACGGTCGAAGACTGGCTCTTTGACCTCCCGATGGCTCGCGAAAACCTCTGCCGCCATTTTCAGGTCGCCTCTCTCGATGGCTTCGGCTGCCGTGGCCTCGAACCAGCTATCGCCGCCGCAGGCGCCATCCTTCACTATGCGCAGAACAATCTGCGGCGGGACGCATCGCAGGTCACATCCCTTTCCTGCTATTCCGTTGACGACTGCATGGTCATCGACAGAATCTCCCAACGCAATCTGGAACTTGTGGAACCCATTTTCGCCGATTCCAAAAACAACACCCTCTTCTCTGTACTCAACGAGACCATAACCCCCATGGGCACGCGTCTGCTCCGCGAATGGATACTTCGCCCCCTCCGCTCAAAAGTCGTCATCGATGAACGCCTTGATGCCATTGATGCACTCCTAGCGTCCCCACTGACACTGGCGGAACTCCGCGAGACGCTGACGGCGGTCAGAGACGTGGAACGCGTCATTTCACGCCTGAATATCGGCAACGCCAATGCACGGGACTTGCTTGTGCTCAAGGCCGCGCTGGAGGAATTGCCTGGATTGCGGACTATCCTTGCGGACACTCCGTCTTCCTTCCTCGCAGGCCAACGGGATGCCTTGACTGAAAAGCCCGATTTGACCGACCTCATCGGGCGCGCCATACTTGATGAACCGCCTCTGGCACTTAAGGACGGCGGTTTCATCAAGGACGGATACAACGCCCAACTCGATGACTTCAGAAAAGCGTCCACCGAGGGCAAAGACTGGATTGCAAACTACCAGGCGCATGAAATCGAACGTACTGGAATCAAGAACCTCAAGGTTCGTTTCAACAAGGTCTTTGGATACTACATAGAAATCACCAAAGTCAACCTCGACCTCGTGCCAAGCGACTATATGCGAAAACAGACCATCGTCAATGGCGAGCGCTTCATCACCCCCGAACTCAAGGAGATAGAGGACAAAGTCCTTGGCGCAGAGGAAAAAGGCAAGGCACTGGAATACGAACTCTTCCAGCAACTTCGTGAAACCGTTTGCAGACACACGGCAGACATTCAGGCATCCGCACGTGCACTTGCCGTCATAGACTGCATTGCATCGCTCGCCGAAGTAGCCGCTAAGCATCAATATGTCCGCCCTGTCATTACAGAAGAACCAGTTCTCAAAATTCGGGATGGACGCCACCCCGTTCTCGATGCACGGCTTGTTAACGAGCCATTCGTCCCCAATGACGTTGACCTCGATACAAGAGACGCGCAACTGGCGCTCATCACAGGCCCAAACATGGCAGGTAAATCCACCTATATCCGCCAAGTCGCCCTCCTCACCATCCTCGCCCAAATGGGGTCCTTCCTCCCAGCCTCCGAAGCAACCGTCGGCATCACCGACAGGGTTTTCACACGTGTCGGGGCGGCAGACGACATTTCCAGAGGGCAGTCCACGTTCATGGTGGAAATGGTCGAAACCGCAAACATCCTGAACAACGCCACGCCGAAAAGCCTCATCATCCTGGATGAAATTGGCCGTGGAACATCCACTTTCGACGGACTGTCGCTCGCTTGGGCAGTCGCAGAGCACCTGCATGACACGCCGTCGGTAAAAGCACGGACATTGTTTGCAACGCATTATCATGAACTTACAGATTTGGCACTCACCAAGCCTGGTGTTCGGAACTTCAATGTCCTCGTCAAGGAGCAGGGAGAAAAAATCATCTTCATGCGCAAAATCGTCCCTGGCTGTGCGGACAAGTCCTACGGCATCCATGTCGCGCGCCTTGCTGGAATGCCAAAATCCATCATCAAACGCGCGGATGAAGTCCTTACGACGCTTGAAAACGATGAAATAGAGGATGGAAAGCCGAAACTTTCCCTGCCACCGAAACGGCACAGAAAAGCCCCCGACCTCGAAAACCAGCCACTTCTCTTTGACCTAGGAAACCTTTGAAAAAGCCACATATCATGAAAGTCCTTAATTTCGGTTCAATCAATGTTGACTATGTGTATCATGTCAACCATATCGTCAGACCTGCAGAGACCATCCCCTCCCACGGGATGCAGATTAATCCAGGCGGCAAGGGCGCCAACCAATCCGTCGCCCTCGCGCGTGCGGGAGCGACGGTCTTCCATGCAGGCCAGGTGGGGAAAGACACGTCTTGGATGATTGACCGCCTTCGCCAGGACGGCATTGACACACGCCTTGTCTCCGTCTCTGAAAAAGTCAATGGAGGTCAGGCAATCATCCAGGTCGATGAAAACGGGCAGAACTCCATCATCATCTATGGTGGTGCAAACCAGTCAATTCCAGAATCTCTGTTGAAAGAGTCCCTGGCATATATGGAACGCGGAGACTGGCTTGTCCTCCAAAATGAAATTAATCTCACAAGCCAGGCAATTGATGAAGCGCATGCCGCAGGATTGCGCATCTGCTTCAATCCCGCTCCAATGACCGACAGCGTCCATTCGTTTTCTTTAGATAAAGTGGATGTCTTCATCGTCAACGAAATCGAAGCGGCTGAACTGGCACGGCTGCCAGCAACCACCGCTCCCGATGACATTCTGAAAACACTGGCAACAATGTTTCCAAAAGCGACCGTCTGCATGACACTCGGCGCAGAAGGCTCCTGCTGCTGGTCCGCACAGACTGGCATCATCAAACAACCCGCATGTAAAGCCAAAGCCGTGGACACCACGGCAGCAGGAGATACGTTCACAGGCTTCTTCCTGACGGCTGTCATCAATGGCAAATCCCTCCAGGATGGGCTTGCAATCGCCTCAAAAGCCGCTGCCATCACCGTCTCCAGGCATGGTGCCATGGATTCAATCCCATTTAAAAACGAACTCTGATAACGCATTGCAACATGCCTCATATCTATCTGCTAGATTCAACTCTCCGAGACGGTGCCCAGGGCGAAGACATCTCCTTCTCCCTTCAGGACAAACTGAATATCGCCCGCACACTTGATGATTTCGGCATTGATTTCATTGAAGCGGGCATTCCAGGAGCCAATCCCAAGGATCTTCAGTTCTTCCAGAAGGCGGCTCGAATGTCCTTCTCACATGCAAAAATCTGCGCTTTCGGTGCCACGCGCCACAAGGGAATTTCACCTCAGCAGGATGAATTCCTCAATCTCCTGTTGTCGGCCGAGACATCGCATGTCGTCATCTTCGGAAAAGCATGGCTGCTCCATGTCGATAAAATCCTCAAGGCAACGCCACAGGAAAACCTTGACATGATTGCCGACACCATCCAGTTCCTGCGAGACCATGGGAGAACCGTTCTTTTCGATGCAGAGCATTTCTTTGACGGCTATGCGGACAACCCAGATTACGCCCTTCAGACCATCCGTGCTGCCATCCAGGCAGGAGCCCATTCTGTGACGCTATGCGATACCAACGGCGGCTGCACGCCAACGGCACTTCGCCAGACAACAGCAGAGATTCTTCAGGCACTTGGCAAAGACATCACCATAGGCATCCACTGCCATAATGACATCGGATGCGCCATCGCCAATTCGATGCTAGCCGTTGAAGCGGGCGCGACACTTGTACAAGGGACTTTCTCTGGCTATGGCGAACGATGCGGCAACGCCGATCTTAGCGTCCTCATCCCCAACCTGATTTTGAAAAAGAACTGCACATGCAGCGTCACGCGCCTTCATGAACTGGTCGATGTCGCCACAAAACTTGCCGAAATATCAAATATCTCCATTCCAAGCACAAAACCGTATATCGGAAAAAGCGCCTTTGCGCACAAGGGTGGAATGCACATTGACGGCGTGACCAAATTAACGTCGTCATTTGAGCACATCGCCCCAGAGGCCATTGGAAACCATCGAAGATTCCTGACTTCCGAAATATCAGGGCGCAGCACATTGCTGGCAAAAATGAAGTCCTTTGCACCGCAGTTCACGAAAGATTCGCCTGAAATCTCACGCATCGTCGAAAAACTGAAGGAAATGGAATTCCGAGGCTACCAATTCGAGGCGGCGGATGCCTCGCTTGAACTTCTCATCCGCCGAACTCTTGGCTGGCACAAGCCCCATTTCCAATTGATTCTCTACAAGACGACAGGCGAATACCCTGCCCCGAATGACTGCGAACCGACCTCAGCCATGATTCAAATCAAAGTCGAGGACACCACGGAAATCACGGCGGCGCTCGGCAACGGTCCTGTCAATGCGCTTGACCTCGCTTTGAGAAAAGCGCTTCATGTGTTCTATCCCAACCTCGAGGAAGTCCAGTTGATTGACTATAAGGTCCGTGTCATTGATTCAGACGCGGCGACGGCCGCCAAGGTCAGGGTCCTGATCGAATCCACCGACGGCTCCCACTCGTGGACAACGGTCGGCGTCTCAACAGATATCATTGAAGCGTCCTGGCTTGCGCTCCAGGATTCCATAGAATATAAACTAGATATACTGAAATAAACCACAAGGAGAGTTCCAATGTACTGGAGATTCAAACTGCCACTAATCATCATTCTGCTCGGAGTCCTGGCATTGCTCTGCATTCAGGCTGGAAAGGCGTTTAAGATTCGCTCTGAACAGGAAAATCAGCCAGCGGAACAGCAGGCGGAACAACCGCCACAGGCTCAGCCACCGCAATTTCCCGATATTCAGCAGCCGACAGCAGACTCGCCTAAAGCACTGACGCCACCTAAGCCTTTTAATGTCAATGAGATTCCAGACTCGGCGGAAAACAATCCAAAGCCAGCGGTCTCACAACAGCCGATAGTTACCACGCCTCCTACGCCTGAAATTGAAACGGCAGACAAGCCCGTTCCAACACCAGAACCCAAACCAGCCCCAGCCCCCCAAGCTGTGACTGAACCAGCGCCCGCCCCTGAAGCAACGAAGACAACAGAAAAGCCTGCAAATGTTGCAGCAACGACGGCACAGGCCACAGTCACTGATGTCGTGGTCCTCACGCCTGCTGAAAACACACAGCCACAAAATCCACCTCATGTCCAGGCAACAGCCCAACAGCAAACTGTCCAA
>JAGCTA010000078.1 GCA_017963875.1 Victivallales bacterium
CGCGTGGCCAAGAACGTTGAACTGCGGGACGAGCGTCAGCCCTTCTTCTTCGCGCATTTTGCGGATGAGTTCCGCCCATTGCTCACGGCTGCCTTTCAATTCAGACCAGCACAGTTCGGGGTGTGACTGGAAGGGGAACGTTCCCCAGAACTCGACGACGACGACGTTGAATTTCAGATAGGCTGCGAAATGGATTTTCTTGGCTATGTCCTCAAAGCGGTGTTCGGGGAAGACACAGAGGTGCAGACCTCTGAATGGCAGAGCGGGCGCGTCTTCGATGAACACTTCGGGAAGCAGCCAGGTCCCTGATAGTTGGCGCACGCCGCGTTCAGGTTCGACCAGCATCCTGAGCGTACGGAAGGCATTGCGTAAACCAGCGATTGTCTTGGCATCGATGGTCATGCATTGCTGCGTGACGGTGATGCGGTAGCCTTCGTCTCCAAGCGAGGCGGCGCAGTCGCCTTCCGCGAGTTCTGCTGTGATGCCCCAATATTTGCCCAACAATCTGACGGCTTCCTTGCGGGCATCGGCAGGTGCGTTGATGCAAATTTTGGAACCATTGCGGAGAAGATATTGTCCTTCCCCCGTCAGTTCAAACTTATGAGGTTCAGGAAGAATGCGTTCGCGGAGCATGTCGGTCAGTTGTTGAGTGTTCATGTGTTTCTCCTTAGATTTACAAGAAATATAGAATAATAAAATATGTGGAGTGACTAGTCCCAGTCCTCGAAGAATTTTGAGTTTGCGACGCGGATGCCTTTGTCCGAAAGACGCTTCATTTCCTCTGGTGGCAGCGGCTTGTCCGCACGGAAGTATTTGGCAGTCAGCCAGGTGATTTTGGGAGTCGTGACGAGGCCGTCGTCATAGATGTCATCAAGTGCCAGCAGTGTCACATGTGGTTCGCCATGATGGAACGATACCCACGTAAGATGCTGGAACTCGCCGTACAGGACGCCGCGCGCAGGTTCGGCTGGATGCGGTTGTCCGCACCCAGTCATGCCGAGCATGTAGTAGTCGCGGCCATTTCTGCTGTAGCGCACGTAGCGATGCTTGTGGCCTGCGAAAACGCTGTAGTTCCGTTCGTAAAGAGCGTCCTCGATTTTCTGGAAATTGTCTGTCAGCCAGGCATTTGGGTCGTGAATGAAAACCATCGTCCAGCGGACGTCCGTGTGCTCCTTGATGGTCTTAAGTGCCCACTCTGTCTGTTCATCGGTAAGGCCGAATTTGGGCTGTTCCGATGAATTGAGGCAGAGGAACAATACGCCCTTGCGGAGGAAATAATAATAGGTGACGCCGAAGCGCTCCTTCCAGACTTTCTCTGTCATGTCATGGCTCGGGGAGGTGCTTGCGATGACGTCATGGTTGCCGACGAGGTAGAAGAACGGCGGGCGGCATCGCTCGATGATTGTATCGAAATGCGCCCACTGGCGTCTGAAAAACTCCTCCGAGTGGTCTTCATTGCAGAGGCTTTCGACGTAGTCGCCGATGCTCATGACGAATTCGGGGCACATCATGTTGACCTTCCGAATGGCATCCTCGTAGATGCCTGGCTGAGGACGCCCCGAACGGTCGCTGAAAATGGCGAAGTTGAAGTCGTCGCCATCGCAGGAGCCGAAGTCGAGGTGCGTCCACGGCTTCTTCTCCGTTGTAACATCAGTGATGAAAGGTGCTGCCATTATCCCTTGTCCTTATCTTTTCCAGTCCTCGAAGAACTCGGAGTTCGCGACACGGAGGCCTTTTTCTGAAAGGCGTTTCAACTCTTCGGGCGGCAACGGCTTGTCGGCGGTGAAGTACTTGGGCGTCAACCAGGTGATTTTGGGAGTGGTGACGACATCGTTGTCATAGATGCCATCAAGTGCCAAAAGCGTCACCTGAGGTTCACCGTGATGGAACGACACCCACGTGATGTGGTGGAATTCGCCGAAAATGACGCCGCGCGCCTTCTGGTATGGCTCGGGATCGCCGCAACCCGTCATGCCGAGCATGTAGTAGTCACGGCCATTTCTGCGGTAGCGCGTGTATTGATGGAGGTCGCCAGCGAAGACGCAATAGTTCCGTTCGTAGAGCGCGTCTTCGATTTTATGGAAATTGTCTGTGTGCCAGACGCTTGGAGCGTGTATGAAAACCATGGACCAGCGGACGTCCTCGTGCTCTTTGATGGTCTTGATGGCCCATTCCGTCTGCTCGTCGCTGAGCCCGTTTCCATTTACTTCCATCGAATGGAGGCAGAGGAAGAGCACACCTTTGCGGATGAAATAGTAGTAGGTTACGCCGAAACGCTCCTTCCAGATTCTCTCCGCCATTTCGTGGACGCCTGGCCAATTTGGGTCAGGGGAGGGCACATCATGGTTGCCGACAACGTAGAAGAACGGCGGACGGCATGGCGCGATGATTTTGTCAAAATGTTCCCATTGACGCTTGATGAATTCTTCGGACTGGTCTTCCACGCAGAAACTCTCGATGAAATCACCAACGCTCATGACGAATTCGGGGCACATCCAATTGACTTTTCTGACCGCGTCTTCGAAGATACCTGGCTGGGGGCGCCCCGAACGGTCGCTGAGAATCGCAAAGTTGAAGTCGTCGCCATCGCAGGAACCGAAGTCGAGGTGCGTCCATGGCTTCTTTTCAGTAGTGACGTCCGTGATGAATGGTTGTGTTTGCATGTGGTGTGCCTTATATGAGAACAATAATTAAATTCAAAGAAGGCTGTGTTACTTTCTTCCGAAAGCCTGGTCGGCAAAGTCGAGCATCCACATCCAGTCATAGGGAGAGATGCCGTGCTCTTCAGTGCGGCGCACATAGCCGAGGTACGGGCCGATGGTCTCTTTGCTGTAGAGTTCGGGGTAGTCGGTTCCTGGCAGCCCAGGCAGACCGAGGAACTCCCACGCGGGGGAGGCGGCGCGGCAGGCGAGGTATTCGCCGTAGGTATCCATCCATGGGCTGGTTACGTATCCTTCGATAAGCAGATGGCGCGGGGCGATGGCGGCAAGCAGCAGATGCTGGTCGAATGTCAGTGTCTTGGCGGGGTTCTTCGCGTATTTGCCGTATGCCTTGCAGTACCAGTGGGTGAACATGCGCATTTCTGTGCCGACGTTCTCGCCATAGTCGCGCTTGGCCAGGCATGCACCGCCACCGCCGCATTGATTGGGCACGGCGACTGCAAAGCGTTCGTCGCGAGCAGCGGCGAGCAATGCGGCTTTCCCAAGGCGCGAACAGCCCGAAACGACGCTTTTTGTCGCGTCGATTTCAGGGATTCTCTCTGCAAGGTCAAGGCCGCGAGAAAGCGCCCATGCCCATGCTCCGAGTGCGGTCGTGTTGTCCATACGTGAATCGTCGCGTTTGCCCCACAGGTCGAAGACGCCTGTGTATGCGAAAGGATCTTGACGGTATGCGGGATTCTTTTCGTAATGTTCAGGGTCAGGGGAGACTTCACAGTAGCATGCGCTCATGACGGCGTAGCCGCGGGCGATGATTTGGCCGACGGGGAACACGGATGCGTTGTTCGGGTTGGTGCGCCGACCGCGGATTGATTCAAGGACGCGCCCGTCCTTCGAGAGTTTTTCGTTGCCGAAGTACCTGGCTTCCATCACAGGAATGTCGGGGTCTGGGACCAATTCGAAGTTTCCACGGTAGTTCAGCCCGATGATGACTGGAACGGGCTTTTTCTCA
>JAGCTA010000079.1 GCA_017963875.1 Victivallales bacterium
AATTGAAATCCAGCCCGAGAGATCCGAATTGAGCTTATAGAGCTTCCTGTATTTTGCGAGCATGCCTTCCGGGTATGTTACTGTTTTGCCCTGTTTGTCGGAAACCGCTGTGTGTATGACATCGTTTTCCATCCTGCGGAAATGCGCCAGCCAGGGGATATGAAGAAAACGCAGGCTGAACGGACACGCGAACATATCATGGCGTGCGTTGAGAAACTGTCCGAATGGATCGGGCGGCAGGCGTTGCTGGATGAAAAAACGTTGCAACGTCATATCAATCAACGCCCTGCAATGCCGATTACAGTGTTCAGAAATCTTGATGACGAGGAACTGTGCAGAATATGGGAACTCGAACCATGGATTGACGGCATGGATGTCGAGCCGCGCTATGTTCGAGACTACAAATTGCCAGGAGTGCTTTCACAGACGCTTGGTTTCACTGCGAACTACAGGCATGAGAATGAGTTTTCAGGGACGGATTATTCACGGATATACGTCCAGCCTGACCAAATTGGTCGTTCTGGGCTGGAACTGGAATATGACAAGGAATTGTCAGGCATGGCGGGGGCGACGCTTGTCCGCGTAGATCCTTTGGGATATGCGCATGAAACCCTGCCTGGAACGCTTCCCGTCTTCAATGGGATGGATTTGCTGCTGACCATCGACAGTCGAGCCCAGCAGTTGGGCGAACAATTGCTGCAAGGCCACAAAGGCTCGATAGTGGTGTTGGATGCCAATACGGGGGCAGTGATAGTCATGGCGTCAAGCCCAAGTTTTTCCCTTGATGAACTCACGACGGACAGTTATCGCTTCATGAATCAAGATAATGAGAACAAGCCGATGCTGAATCGTGCGGTGAATGCCCAATATACGCCTGGTTCGCTAGTGAAGCCGCTTGTCGGTCTGGCGGCTCTGGAATGTGGCGTGATTGACACGGAGTGGCGGTACAATTGCATCGGCTATCTCAAGATCGGCGACCAGAAGATTCGCTGTGCAAGGCATGCGGGACATGGCGAACTGGATGTATATGACGCCATCACGGTTTCATGCAATCCTTTCTTTATGGCTGCGGGGCTGAGAGCCAAACTGGCACACCTTGAGCCGATGTTCCAGGCTGCGGGATTCGGCGAGAAGACAGGAATCGATTTCCTTGAATTTGCCAAAGGGCTGTGCCCATCGAAAAAAGCGGCAAAAGAACTCTATAATCGCAATTGGCTGATAATTGACACTGCATATTGCTCAATGGGACAGGGACTAATTCAAGTAACTCCGCTTCAGGTCGCTGTTTACTGCGCGGCATTGGCCAATGGCGGCAATGTGATGCGTCCCTATCTGGTTCAGGAAATTCGCGATTCAGAAGGCGGCATTGTCCGCCAGACGTTGCCTGTAGTACGCGGTCATCTGCCAGTCAGCGGGCAGAATATGGAAGTTATCCGCAGCGCGATGGGAAATGTGGTGGAATCAGATTCTGGTTCGGCTAAACTGCTGAGAAATTTGACTCAGAAGGATTCAAACGGGCAGGAGGCGCGCGTCTATGTGGCCGCCAAGACGGGTACGGCGGAAATTGGGACTGGTGAGCAGAAGACCAAGGATACATGGATGATTGTCTTCGGACCGTTGCCCGAGGCCAAATACGCATTTGCATGTGTCATAGAACATGGTGATTCAGGGGGGCGGACCGTTGGGCCGATTGCCTTTGAATTCTGGAAACAGTGGTTGAATATGTAATGTCCTTTACTCATGAAAGGAATTTGGAAAATGAAACATCGTAGGAACATATTAGTAGCGTGTTTTGTTATGTTGCTGCTGATGACATGGATTGGGACCAGGTGGTTTGCTCTTTCACCTGAGAGAAATGTGGCGGAAACAGTCGCTGAAAGTCCAGTGGAAGTGCCAGAAGCCGAATCTCATGCGCAGAACTTTCCCAGTAAGGCAGTGCGTCAGATGCAGAAGAACACTGCAATGGCAAATGGTGGTTTTCTGGCCCGAGGAGGAAGTCAAAAGAACCATTTCGAACTGGTGTCGGCCACGCCGAGGTGCACACGCATTCTGTTTTCCCTAGACGATTATCGGATTAATTCCACGGAAATCAATGGCGTGAGGTTTTCTGTGCTTGACGTGCCTGGTGCCTGGTCAGGAAACCTGAAGGGCAAGCCACAGATTCCAATGTTCATGACACGCCTTGCCGTGCCAGTCTCAAAAAAGGCTCAATTGAACGTGCTGTCAGAAGACTGGGAGGAAATACCATGTGACGCGCCAGTGCCAGCGATGGGGCTGGTCAAGTGGAATGACAAAGCAGAGCCGCCTGTTCCCGATGAGGAAATCTATTCAGGAAAGGCTGTCTGGCCTAAGGCACTTGCCGTTCAGGGCAAGGCGTCGATGCTTAGGAGAACTTGTCTATTGGGGGTAACAATAACGCCTATGGCATACGATTTTGGCCGGCATGTCCTGAAAGTATGCCGTCGTTGCGAAATAGAAGTAACTTGTGATGACGCAGAGAGTTCCGATTATGCCACGTTGTCTTCGTTTGCCGATTTCTCAAGATTGCAGACGCGCGGCGTCCTGAATAGCAGTTTGCTGCTCAGAGAGGATTCTTCGGAGAATTGCGCTGGGCGGATTTTGTTCATACTTCCAGATGGCTGGGCGGGCGATGCCGTGGAGGAGTATTTGGAGTGGAAAAACACCGTTGGATTTGAGACGCAGGTGAAAACATATCCTAGCGACACGGGGGCAGGTGCAGAGGGTATTTCAAAGACGGTCACGGCTGCATATAATGATTGGCGTTTGACGCATCTCGTGCTTGTCGGTAGGATTGATGAACTGCCTTCGGCAATCATGGCAACGAAGAAGAACAAACTCGACAACCCGTCGTCATACGATTCTTCCTTCATGGGTGATTTGGCTGTTTCCGATGTGCCGTACGCATTGCTTGAAGGAAAGGATGACTACCAGGACGTTTTTCTGAGCCGAATCCCTGTGCGGAGCGAGGCAGAACTGGCTGCTGTGCTCTTGAAACTGCGCATGTGCGAATCGGAGAGTTATGACGAGAACGTGGATGATTCATGGCGTCCGCGAGGCGTTTTCATCGGTGGAGATATAAGTGGTGAGGACTATTACCGAAAGAGTCAGGTGCCGCCTGAACTTCGTGACATGGATGATGCAGATGTCATTGAAATGGAAAGGCAACGGTTGATTTCAGACGGCGGTTTCGCCGCCGACAGTTTCTCCTTTTACCGTTCCATGGCTTCTGCGGAACTGATTCAGGCAGGGCTGAATGTCGGTGCAGGGCTTTGTTCCTATATTGGTCATGGCTTGAATGATGGCTGGACGACAGGAAAGTATTATATCACTCATGCGAAGACGCTTTCAAATGGCATGAGGCTTCCGTTTGTATGCAGTTATGCATGCCTGACTGGGAATTTCGGCTGCAATAAGGAGGCTAAGAAGAACATTTACAACCAGGTGCATTTTACTGATGACGGAGACTGTCTGGCGGAGGGGCTGCTTCGGTGCGAAACAGGCGGTGCGTGTGGAGTCTTGGCCGCAACTAATGATGTTTCCATCATCCCGCCGTATTACATGATGATGAAACTGGACGATGATGTCATTGCGGCTGATTCTGATGAACGGCTGATGACTTTGGGGGCGTATTCTCTGGACGCCATTCTCGCAGGCATTGAATATTCGGAAACAACGACATACGCATGCGCTGGCATTGGAGACGAAATCGCCCGACAATTCCATCTGATTGGCGATTGTTCGTTGGCTGGAAGATTCAGAAGGCTCCAGCCCATGACCATGAGGACAGCGCGGACGGACAGCGGGATTGAGGTGACCGTCCTTCGCGGAGCATCGCCAGTTCGAGCAGTCATTGATGAAAATATGAAACCCGTCGTCGGCATCGCCGTCACCGTCGTTTGCCAGAAATCTGGTTTGATTCAACGCATGTTGACGGATTCCAATGGGAGCGCATCATTTGTTTTCAAAGAAGAAGAACTCGCAAGGCCCATGACTATCCATGCATACGACCCAATGAGCGGGTTGAAGACATGTATCCTCCAGCCTGTTGATTCAGATGGCGATGGAGAGATTTCTGACCAGGAACTTCTGGACTTTCTGGCGAAAACGACTTCAAAGGAATTGCGTAATGAGGCGATCATGCAGTGGAAGGAATCAGGGGCGGATGGGCCAGCACCAGCCTCCAGTCGTTCAGGAGTGTCTGTAAAAAGGGGCGACGACCAGCCCCAGGTTTCTGTCCCTAAGAAAAACGACGAGCCGTTTGACTGCCGTGCTAATCCGCATGGAAAGGACAATTCTCTTCTTATTGCCAGTGAATCGGCTTCTCGCGGGACAGGTTATTGCACGTATGATGAGATGATTTCACGCATCGAGGCATGTTGGGTGAATCATTGGGACATCTGTCGGCCTGAATTCGTCGGGGAAAGCCTGAATGGACGGCAAATCCTTGGTATGCGAATCGGCAGGATGTGCGACAGCGATTTCAATGCCGAGTTGCTGATTGCGGGTGGAATCCATGGTAATGAGCGGCCTGGCGTGGAGGTTTCACTACTTTTCGCGGAATGGCTGCTGGAAAAGTCTTCGTCAGACGATGAAGACGGAATACGCGTCAGGAATTTGTTGGACAGGATGACGCTATTTGTGATCCCCTGCATGAATCCAGACGGCATGGTCGCTGCTGCTGAGGCTGGAAGCAATTCGGAAGCATGGGAGGCGGCGCGCGAAAATGCCAACGGCATCGATTTGAACAGGTCCTATCCTGACGGCGTGGTAAATAGCACATTAGGCCAATATGGCGCGGGGGCGAGTCTTTGTCTGGACGAATCGTTGGACCTGTCTCAGAGCGGCATGTTATGGTCAGGTGACAAGGTTCCTGAGACTGTCGCCTTTATGAAATGGTGCTGTGCCCATCGTCTGTCGGGTGCTGTTTTTCTCCATACAGGCTCCAGTGTTGTCTGCTACCCGTATGGGAACAACGCGGAGGGAAAACAAATGGAGACTGCCTGTCCAGACAGTGCCATGCTGAAATATCTGGCGAAAGGATATGTCGCCCATAGTACCATGATTGGCATGGTTGAACTTAATTCCGCCGCATGGTATCCTGTCCATGGAGAAGCCGCCGACTGGGTGTACAGATTTCTCGGTGTGCTGCCATTGACCGTTGAAATATCTCGCACAAAGGAACCTGCGGTTTCGCAATTGAACATCATTTTCAACCAACAACGCCCTGCATTGTTTTGGTGGTTGGAAGCCGCTTCGACTGGCGTTGGCGGGCGCGTGAAAACTCCCGCAGGGGATTCCATCGCGTTTGCGAAGGTCGCCTTGGGTGACGGCATGCCGAGTTATACGGATTCCACAGGGCGTTTTTTCATGACAGGCAGAAATGAAGAATCCTCGGTGATGATTTCATTCTGCGGATTTGACAATTATGTCGAGCAGATGACGCCGATGGAGGCGCAGATTGTCACGCTGTCTCCTTCGCCAGATGCCATTCAAGTCGCCTGTGGCGTGCCACGAGAACGTTATCTACCGAATTATCCAGAGGATTTGTCTGTTTCCGCACAGGATTCAAGGAATGTCCCAGCCGAATATATCATTCGCATATCTGGTGAGACCGCGCGCATATCGCGGGTGACAAGCGATGATGAGTGGCGCTGGAACAAGGATGGCAGCGCATCTGTGCTGTATGCAAAGTGCAACACAAGCAAAAATACGTTTGACTTGTCAATGATTCATTCGGACCGTCCGTTGAAAGACCATCGCATCCTTTTGTCATGCAGGACAGTGT
>JAGCTA010000080.1 GCA_017963875.1 Victivallales bacterium
CGAGCCGCGTTAGCGGCGGTGGAAACCATTGTGTGGGCGTAGCGCAGTCGCGTAGCGACAAGCGCAGCCCATGACGCGAGACGATCAAAAAACGTCTCGCGAATGTCGGTTGTTATCAATATGGATTCAAAAGTGATAGAAGTATGTGCGGCGGTGGCGTTCCACAATGGCCGCTTGTTGTTGGCGACGCGTCGCCCTGGAAGTGCCTTGGCTGGTTCATGGGAATATCCTGGGGGCAAATGTGCCTCGGGTGAGACATTGGAATCGTGCATTGCCAGGGAATTGCGCGAGGAAATTGATGCGTCAGTGACGCGTGCGACGGAATTGTTGTCTTTGGATTATGCCTATCCAGAGAAGACGGTTCGCCTTCATTTCATGCTTTGCGAAATATCGAATCCCGAAAAAATCGTTGCACGTGAGGGTCAGCGGATTGCGTGGGTTGCATTCAATGAACTTTCGGATTTGTCGTTTGCGCCTGCGGACAAGTTTTTTACGGAATCGGTGTCGGCGAAGGATGGTTTGCCGAATGAGTTTCAGGTCAAGGACGCCCGCACCGTCCGAATGTTAGGAGCCTGGCTTAGGGGGGAGCGGCACGATGATGTCAAGGCATTGATTGCCAAGCCAGAGTGGTTGCGCGTGAAATTCACGGGGGGAAAGGAGCGAATTGAAATGCGCCAGTTGCTTTCAAGGGCGAAACTCCACACCGTCTGTGAAAGTGCAAAATGTCCGAATATGTGCGACTGCTGGCGGCGGAAGACAGCGACCTTCATGGTCATGGGCAATGTCTGCACTCGACGGTGCCATTTTTGTTCCGTGGCACATGGCAAGCCAGAGTGTCTTGACGCGATGGAGCCGCGGCATGTGGCGGAAAGTGTCAGGACGCTTGGGTTGCGTCATGCCGTGTTGACATGCGTCACACGTGACGATTTGCCAGATGGCGGTGCGTCGCACATGGCGGCAGTCGTTCAGGCGATTCATGATGTCAGTCCCGAGACGACGGTCGAGGTATTGGTTTCGGATTTTCTTGGGAAGACGTCTTCTGTTGATACGGTTCTGGCGGCCAAAGTGAGGGTTTACGGCCATAATATTGAGACTGTCGAGCGGCTGACGCCCTCGGTCAGAAGCGTTGCGACTTACCGTCGCAGTTTGGAAATGCTGACGTATGCGGCGGCGTATTGCGGGCCCAATTGCACGGTCAAGTCTGGTCTGATGCTTGGTCTGGGGGAGACCGATGATGAAATCAGGCAGACGTTGAAGGATTTGCGAGGCGCGGGGGTTGAGATTGTCACCATTGGGCAGTATCTCCAGCCGACGCCCGACAATCTGGATGTCGAGCGTCTAGTGACACCAGAGGAATTCACTGCCTGGGAGCAGTATGCGGAGCGTGAATTGGGCTTTCGGCGTGCCGTCTGCGGACCGTTAGTGAGGAGTTCGTATATGGCGGAAGAGGCAGTAGCGGCGTCTCGCCGTCAGGGACAGTAGCAACGGCGGTCCCGCCAGTACTTGTCCAGTCGTCTCGGACGAGCCTGAGACGACTGTGGGAAATGGGCCGCCGCCGTTGTCCTAGAAATTCAGGAGATTCTTTGCCACGGAAAAATACGTGGCCAGAGTAAAGGCGTCCACGATGGTAGTGATCATGGGGCTTGCCATGAGGGCGGGATCGAACTTGAGGAGTTTGGCGCCCATCGGCAGCAGGCAGCCGATGATTTTGGCGAAACTCACGGTGATGAACAGTGTGATGTTCACCACGACAATGATATGTGGTGAAATACCGCCAATGAATATCAACATGCGCAGGGCGTTGATAAGGCAGAGGGCCGCCGCAACGCACATTCCCACGCGGATTTCCTTCCATACGACGAGGAACCAGTCTCTGAGTTCGATGTCGCCCACGGCCATTCCTCGGATGATCAGGGTGGACACCTGCGAGCCGCAGTTGCCGCCTGTGTCCATGAGCATCGGGATGAAACTCGCCAAAACGACCTCTCGCGCCAGAATGCTCTCAAAATGGGTGATGATCCACCCTGTCAGCGTGGCGGATATCATCATGACCATCAGCCAGACAATGCGGTTGCGGGCAAGCCTGAGTACGCCTGTCTTCAGATACTCGTCGTCGGATGGCCGCAATGCGGCCATTTTTTCAAAGTCCTCCGTGTTCTCCGCTTCGATGACATCGACGACGTCGTCGATGGTGATGATGCCGACCAGACGGTCTTCCATATCCACGACTGGCATGGCGAGTAGGTCGTATTCCTTGAACTTCTCGGCAATGGTCTCCTGGTCTTCAAGCGTCCTGCCATAGATGACTGGCGTTGTCATGATGTCGGAAATTTTCGTTCCCTCTGGGCTGAGGACGATATCGCGCAGCGAAACCGCTCCCACCAGTTTTCGGCCTCCTGCGACGGCGTAGCAGTTGTAGATGGTCTCTTTCTTGTTTCCCTGTTTGCGCACGTATGCCAGCGCCTGTTCAACCGTCATCTGCTCGCCGAGCATGATGTATTCGACGGTCATCAGGCTTCCAGCGCTGTTTTGCGGATACTTCAGTATTTCGTTCAGTTGCTTGCGCCGTTCCGAAGTGACGTTGGAGAGCAGGGCGTCAACGAGATTCGCGGGCAGTTCGTCCAGCAGGTCCGCCGCATCGTCGGCGGGCATGTTGTTGAACAGTTCCTGGAAGTCCTGCTTGATTTTCTCATTGACTTCAGGCTGTGCGACGCTTTCAACAATATGAACGCGCAAATCGCTGTCAACGTAGGTGAAAATTTCCGCTGCGACGTCTTTGGTGAGCGAGCGAAACAGCGCTATCTGCAAATCAGGGTCGAACAGTTCCATAGCCTCTGCCGCGTCGGGTGGGGGCAGGGTGGAGATGATTTCGCGGATGGCGGTCAGGTCGTTGTTTTCAGCGAGTTGCTGAAGTTTTTCTGTCATTTCCTCTGAC
>JAGCTA010000081.1 GCA_017963875.1 Victivallales bacterium
AGCCGACGTTTTGCCGATTCCAGAAGACGAAGACGATGAATACGAGCAGAAAGGTTGAGAAGTTTCTAAATGGCGGGGATGCCAGTAAGAAGGCGAAGGAATATACGCAGCACAGGTCATTGGTTGCAGAGCGTAAGCGAAAGCAGTCGATTTCAGGGCGCGACATTGGCGACCTTCCAGAGGTAAAGAATCCAGCCAGAAAGGCGCGATGCAAGGAGAGTTTGCAGGCGTTCATCGAAGAGTACATCAGGGACGAAAACAAGTTCAACCTTCCCTGGAGTAGTCAGCATATAGAGGTTATGCGAATCATAGAAAAGGTAATCCGCAGGGGAGACAAGTTTGCATTGGCGATGCCACGCGGAAGCGGCAAAACAAGTATCTTGGAAAAAGCCATGCTCTGGGGTGCCTTGTACGGCTGGCGAAAGTTTCTAGTGATTATCGCTGAATCGTCAGACGCGGCATACAGCATCATGTCAACTATTAAAGAAGAAATCGAAACAAACGAGCGATTGCAAGAGGATTTTCCCGAGGTTTGCTATCCAGTCAAATGCCTGGCAAGGGTTGTCCAGAGATGCCAGGGGCAGCACATCCACGGCAAGCCGACGCGAATGCAGTGGAGCGCAGGCGACCGCATCAAGTTTCCAACGGTTGAGAGGAGCGTTTGCAGTGGCACCGAGCTTGCGAGCTTGGGAATCACGGGCCAGATACGAGGGTTGAAGACCAGCGAGGACCAGCGGCCAGACATGGTGCTGATCGATGACATACAGAGCGACGAGAGCGCGGCCAGCCCCGACCAGTGCAAGAAGAGGCTTGACATAATCCGAGGGACCATTCTGGGGCTTGCGGGAGTGGGGAAGATCATAGCGGCGTTCCTAACATGCACCGTCATAAAGAAGGATGATGTTGCGGACACGCTTTTGAATCCCGAAATATCCCCAGAATGGCATGGAAAGAGATATGCACTACTTCCAAAGATGCCGACGAACAGGGAGATTTGGAATCAATATGCCGAAATCTGGAAGACGGGGCACAGGGAAGAACGTGGGAATGCGCCTGCAAACGCGTTCTATCTGGCGCACAGAGCCGAACTTGATGAAGGTGCCGAGGCGGGCTGGGAGGCCAGGTACAATCCAGACGAAATTTCGGCCATCCAGCACGGCATGAATCTGTATATCAGCAATCCAGAGGCATTTGCGGCAGAATACCAGAACAGGCCGCTTGAAGAGGAATTGGGAGACAAGGAAAGCATAAGGCCCGAGCAGGTTCTTGCTAGGATCAGCGGCGTGGAGCGCTTCAAGGTGCCCTTCGAGTGCGACCGTTTGACCGCCTTCATCGACGTGCAGCAGGACATGCTTTTCTACACAGTCATGGCTTTTGCCCAGGACTGGACGGCGCACGTCATCGACTACGGCGCCTATCCAGATCCAAAGAAGCACTATTTCACCTTGAGGGACGCGGGGGTTTCGTATGTCGGCAAGGATGGCTTCGACGCCAGCTTGCAGGAGGCGTTGGGAACCTTGACAACGCAGATACTGGGACGGAGCTACCAAAGGGAGGACGGGCTTGAGCTGGCGGTTGACCGTTGTCTGGTTGACAGCGGATGGGGCAAATCCACCATCGGAATCTACAACTTTTGTGCCAGGAGCGATTTCAGGCGCGTCTTGCTGGCCAGCAAGGGCGTCGGCATAACTGCCGACAAGAAGCCATATAACGAATACCAGCGAGGCAGGGGCGACACAATCGGCGACTTCTGGATGATTGCCAGCAACCGCAGAAAACGGGTTGCAAGGGTGATAGAATACGACACCAACTTTGTCAAGTCGCTTTGGCGGAGCCGACTTTTGACGCCGCAGGGCATGGGCGGGAACTTCTATGTATTCGGTGAGCAGGGGAAGAAGGAGCCACACAGGATGTTTGCGGAACAGCTAAGCGCGGAATACAGCACGCCGACGGCGGGCAGGAGCCGAAGGGTGGATGTATGGAAGGCATACCCAAACAGGGACAACCACTTTCTTGATTGTGTTGTTGGCTGCTACGTTGCGGCCAGCGAAAGGGGCTTGAGGATGGAGGACATCGGAAGAAAAAGCGGATCCGATGGAACGGAGGATGCACCGACATTGGCCGACAGGCCAGGCAGGCGATTTGCTATCCCGCCTGAATTCCTGGTGAAAAAATGACTTTTTTCAATGAAATGGGATTTTTTTATCTATATTTCTTTGATAGGCGCACGAAAACGACGAAAAAGAGGAGCAGAAGGCGATGGCAGAAAACACGAGTAATGAGATTGAGCGTATCGTTTTGGAGCGCATGAGTTCACCACGTCAATACGGATTGGACGGAGAGCAGATAACAAACGACACAGCCAAGGAACTGGCGCAGTTGATAGCACTATACAAGAGCGTCAAGAGCAAGAAGCACAGCACCTCCTTGAGAATCAGTGTTTGCAGGGGCAACGGGACTGTATAATGGGTTTTCTACGGAACATATACCGCAGGGTCACGGGCCGCAGGACTAAAGCCAGGTACGACGCGGCGCAGACCACGAGCAGGAACGCCGAACACTGGAAATGGGCGGACAGCTTCAACGCGGACCAGAGCAACAGCCCCGAAGTGAGGGAACGCCTTAGAAATCGCGCGCGCTACGAAGTCGCAAACAACCCGTGGCTTAGCGGGCTTATCTTCCAGGTTGCCAGCGACCTTATCGGCGTGATGCCGAGGTTGCAGGTCAATTCGACAGACGAGAGGTTTTCAGGCAGGATAGAGGCTGATTTCCGCGATTGGGCGGAGGCCGTAAACCTGGGGGAGCTGCTTAGAGTGGCCTATATAACCAAGATGCGTGACGGGGAGGCCTTCATACAGCTCACGACCTGCAAGGACCTTGCCAGCCCGATCAAGCTGTTTCCAATGCTGATTGACGCTGAAAGGGTGAAGTCTCCACGGGACGACACCGACACGGACGACGACCAGCAGGCGGACGGCGTTTACTTCGACAGATTCGGGCGCCCAGTCGCCTACTCCATTTCCAAAGTCCATCCAGCGGTAAACGGCACAGGCGAATGCACGAAGGTCAAGGCAGCCTATGTCATCCACCTCTACAGGCAGGAACGGCCCGAGCAGCACAGGGGAATACCAGAGATTACAAGCGCTTTGCCGTCAATCGCCATTTTGCGTGCATACACGAAGGCGATGCTTGAGAAAATGGAGAACAGCGCGAGCGTGGCTGGCGTGCTGAAGCCGACCAGCATGGATTTGGAGCCTGACGAACTGACGAACGCGCCCTTCACGGAATTCAACCTGCCAAGCAGGAGCTGGGTGACATTGCCATTGGGCTATGATATGCAGCAGTACAATTTGCAGAATCCGACCGACAGCCAGCAGAGCTTTGCACTACAGACGAAAATCGAATGTGCCAGATGTCTTCTGGGGACCAGGAACATCGTCACAGGCGACAGCACGAGTTACACCTATGCCAGCGCACGGGTGGACGCGCAGAACTATGACAGGAGCCAGAGGGTTGAAAGGGGGAAAATAGAGCATGACTGCCTGAATCGCCTTTTTTCGGCATGGTGGACTGAATATGCCCCTGGAAAGCCAGAGCCCGAGCACAGCTGGTATTTCAACGGCAGGCCGCCCATCGACCCCGCAAAGGACGCGAATTGCGAGAAGCGGCTTTTGGCAAATGGAACCCTTACATTGGCCGACGCCTGTGCACAGCAAGGGAAGGACTGGCAGCAGGTCACAAGGCAGCGTTTTGCGGAGGCCGCCTTCATACGGAAACTTGAAAAGGAATACGGCATAAGGCTTGACGAAATCGACAGCTTTACGGAGGGCGAGGCGAAGCAGCCAAGCCAGGGCGAAGCGGACGAGGACGAAGGCAGGACGGAGAACACGGAAAATGAGTGAGGAAAGCGACAAGGTGCCGCAGCTGTTGCAGTTTGCGGAAGGCGGCGAGCCGATTGAGGACATCGCGAAGGTCAAGGGCGTTGCGTACAGCGGAGGCGAAATCGCCCAGCCGTGGAGCGACTACAAGGTTGTAGTCGATTTGGACGGCATGGAAATCGCGGCCCAGGTGCCCATTATGTACAACCACCAGTACGAGCCAGGCTACAGGCTGGGGGAGGCGTCCATCAGGAAAACCGCCAAAGGGCTGGAATTCACGGGCGAGATCGACACCACCACTGGCATGGGGAAGGCCCTGGTTGAGGCTGGGAAAAAGTGGAAATGGCAGGTCTCAATAGGTGCCGAGAACCATGAGACAGACCTGGAAAGGCAGCCAGACGGCGCGACGGTAAACGGCGCGACGGTTGCCACGCCCGTTTACATCGTGCGAAAGTCGAAGCTGAGGGAAATATCGCTGGTTGCAATCGGAGCCGACGACAGGACGCACATGGAGATCATTGCAGGTTTTATGCATAGTTCAGAAAATAAAACGGCGAATCTGAAAGCGGAGGAGCCAAAAACAGAGGAGACAAACAAAATGGCAGACGAAAAGACACCCGAAAACAAGGTTGAAAATGTGGCCCCAGCCCCCGACATCACCGCCAGGCTTGAGGAAATGGGCAACACCATCGCCGCATTGAACGCCAAGCTGGAGAAGCTGGAGAAGCAGGAGGCCGTCAGGGCCGAGCGCCCTGCTCCCCAGGTCATTGTCAATCATGACGACGACACCAGGGCTGGCGACATCATCACCGCAGCTCTCGAAATGGGCCTTGGCATCAAGGCCGACAGGGACACCCGAGCTAACGAAATCGCCGTCAAGCGCTACGGAGAGAACGGAATCGGCATCAGGCACGCTATCGTTGCAGCCGCCAGAATGGCGGGCTGGGACGGCGAGTACATCACCGCTGGCAACCTGGCGGAGGCCATCAGCTATGTCAAGGCTGGCTTTGCCAATATTTCCATTCCAGGCATCCTGGGGAACGCGGTCAACAAGCGCATCGCCGCAGGTTTCACATACGTTGAGCAGGCCTGGCGCGAGATCGCGGAAATCGCCAGCGTCAACGACCTCAAGGCTTTTTCCACCTACCGCCTGACCGCCAGTGGCGATTTTGCGAAAATCCCCGCAGGCGGCAACCTGCCTGAAGGCGAGCTCAGCGAGCAGAGCTATGAGAACAAGGCGGAAACCTACGGAATGATTATCAGCATCGACCGCACCACC
>JAGCTA010000082.1 GCA_017963875.1 Victivallales bacterium
GGCATGAAAGGCGGTTTCTTCCTTGCAAAGCACCCCAAGGAAATCACCCTGCTCGACATCCTTGAGACAATGGAAGGCACCATCTCCATTGTTGACTGTGTCATGGCACCTGAAAAATGTCCCCGTAACGGTGGCTGCACGGCTCGCGGCATCTGGCTGAGGCTGAACGACGGCATCAGAGAACTCATGCGCAACATCACTTTCGAGGAAATACTGGCCGAATACAGCAAGGGCAATCTGGACAACGGTCTGTTCGACTACTGCATCTAACGACCATTCAAATAGAACTGGCAATCCAATCCCTCCTAATTACCCTTTTTTCAGTAGTATTTTTGAAATCACAAGGCTTTTGGTGGTCTATTTTCAACACTCTTGAAACGATAAAGCAAAATTCAATATGCCAATTTTGAGTATAACACCATGCCATTCCATCCTAAAAAACGAGATTTTTAAATAAAAATTACTTTTTTAGTAGTATTTTATTTGCAAAGTCATTTTTCAGTTGTATAGTAATAGCCGTAACCAAAAACACAACTATTTTGGTAGAGTAAACAAAGAGACGACAACCCATCAAAAGAATAGGAGACGGCATTATGAAGAAGAACACATTCATCAGGACATTGATTGCGATTTTGGTTTTGGCAACGGCAGGGACAGTTTTCGGCGGCGTACCTCTGAACAGTCTGGACGGTACAGGTGGCATAGCGTTCAATCCACTGGCATACACATCTGGTCTGAAACTGGAAGGAAATGACTGGTTGAACAAACCGCAGGTCGGAGCATGGTACGTGAAATTGTCAGAGAGCAACATCGAATGGAGTTCCTACAGTCTGTCATTGAGTCTTGCTGACCGCGTGGAATTCAGTTATGCTTTGAATCTGGTAAACGCCAAGGACTATGGCGACAACAGCATCGAAGCGAATACGCTGGGCATCAAGGTTCGTTTGTTGGACGAGAACGCATTTGACACCTCATGGATTCCCGCCATATCCATCGGCGCGAAATACCGCCATACGGACTCCAACACAACAGACCTGTTCAATCTGGAACATTCAGGTTTCAACTACTACATTGTGGCAACAAAACTCATCCAGCAACTGCCCCTCCCCGTTCTGGTTTCCGCAGGTCTTCAGCGCAGCGACGAGGTCGTCTATGGCACGGTCGGGCACAATCACTACGGGACAGGTGTATTTGCCAACATCGACGTGCTGCCCAGCGAAAATGTAGCCATCGGCGTTGAATACCGCCAGGGCATCAGGGTCGGCGACGGCATTGAGAACGCCGACTACTGGAACGGCCATGTTGCTTGGTTCGTGACCAAGCAACTCACTCTGGTAGGAGCGTATGTGAACACAGGGAACAAAGACAAGGGCTTTGGAAAACTTGGTGTGGGCGACGGATTCGTCCTCAGTGCACAGTATCAATTCTAATTTCTCATCTACAATTTAAGAATAAAGAAAACCCAAACACTAACAAAAAAGGAGAAACACACCATGTCGAACATCTACAACAACATTCTTGAAAAAGTCGGCCACACTCCATTGGTAAAAATCAACCGCCTCAATGAAGGAAAGGCAACCGTACTGGCAAAAGTGGAATTCTTCAACCCCGCCCAGTCCGTCAAGGACCGTATCGCCAAGGGCATGATCGAGGACGCCGAAAAACGCGGACTTTTGCAACCTGGTGGACTCATTATTGAACCGACCAGCGGCAACACAGGCGTCGGCCTCGCTTTGGTGGCGGCAGTGAAAGGCTATCGGCTTATTCTGACAATGCCTGATTCGATGTCCGTTGAACGCCGCAAACTGCTCGCCGCATTTGGAGCGGAACTGGTGCTCACACCTGGGGCGCAGGGCATGAAAGGGGCCGTGGACAAGGCAATCGAACTCCAGAAGGAAAATCCAGGGGCTTTTATCCCGCAGCAGTTTGAAAATCCAGCCAATTCCGCCACGCACCGCGAAACCACTGCCGAAGAAATCTGGCAGGACACCGATGGACAGGTGGATGCCTTTGTCGGCGGCGTCGGAACAGGCGGTACGGTAACAGGCGTGGGACAGGTACTCAAGGCCCGCAAACCTGGTTTCAAACTCTTTGCCGTGGAACCAGACGTCTCCCCCATCCTCCAAGGTGGCAAACCTGGACCACATAAAATCCAGGGCATCGGCGCAAATTTCATTCCAAAAGTTCTCGACTTGTCGTTAGTTGACAAAGTCATCGGTGTCTCGGCGGAAAATGCGGGAGAAACCGCACGCCGCGCAGCCAAGGAAGAAGGTCTCTTCGTCGGCATCTCATCTGGTGCTGCTCTCTGGGCGGCATTGGAACTCTCGAAGAAACCCGAATTTGCTGGCAAGACCATCGTCGCCTTGCTGCCAGACTCAGGCGACCGTTATCTCTCAACCTGGTTGTTCGAGAACATCTGAAACAACTCACTAAATGAAAGCGCACTCGGCAGGCATTCCCATGCCGAGCGCATACCGTGAATGCAAACACCATAAAAATCCATAGGAGGCCTGCCCATGACTGATACAAAAAAACAATACCGCTTTGACACCATCGCCGTGCATGGCGGATGGAACGGCGACCCCGCAACCGATTCAACCGCAGTCCCAGTTTACCGCACAACGGCATTCAATTTCCAAAATGCGAAAGACGGCGCAGACCGCTTTGCTCTCCGCAAAGCCGCCAACATCTATGCTCGACTGATGAACCCCACCGAAGATGTGCTCGAACAACGTCTCGCCGTTCTGGAAGGCGGTATCGCCTCGCTCGCACTCTCCTCTGGCACTGCTGCCATCTATTTTTCAGTGACCAACATTGTCGCAACAGGGCAGAATCTCGTCGCCGCATCAAACCTCTACGGCGGCACCTATACGCAATTCGACGCCATTCTCCCGCAAAGCAACAACATCCATGCCAAGTTCGTCAAGGTCAACGACTTTGCGGCGACCGATGCCGCCATTGACGCCGACACACGCGCCATCTTCGTGGAGGCCATCGGCAATCCAGGCCTGGATGTCGCGGATATCGAAGGCTATGCGGCCATTGCTAAAAAGCACCACCTGCCGCTGATTGTCGATGCGACTTTTGCCACGCCCGCCCTTGAGAACCCCATCAAGTATGGCGCAAACGTCGTCATCCACTCCCTTTCCAAATGGATTGGCGGACATGGCGCGGGCATCGGCGGCGTCACCATTGATGCAGGGAACTTCGACTGGACAGACCCGAAATTCTCCCTCTTCAACGAGCCTGACCGAGGCTATCATGGCATGGTCTGGTCATCCGTTGGAGCAGCCGCCTTCGCGACTCGTCTGCGCACGGTCGCACTACGCAACCAAGGGCCGACGCTCTCCCCAGACGCATCATGGATTTTCCTCCAAGGCGTGGAGTCACTGCCGTTGCGCATGGCACGTCATTCTGACAATGCGCAGAAAGTCGCTGAATTCCTCTCAAAACATCCCAAGGTCGCCTGGGTACGGTATCCTGGGCTTCCAAGCGATCCGTCATACACGCTTGCGCAGAAATATCTTCCTGGCGGCAAGGGCGGCATGGTGGTCTTCGGTGTCAAAGGGGGCGCGGCGGAAGGTCAGGCGGCGGTTGACAGCCTGAAACTCTTCCTGCAACTTGCCAACGTCGGCGATGCGCGCAGCCTTGCCATTCACCCAGCCTCCACTACCCACTCTCAACTCAGCGAAGAGCAGCAGCGTGCCGCTGGCCTGGCCCCAGAACTCATTCGCCTGTCCATCGGCATTGAGGATCCACAGGACATCATCGAGGACCTCGACCAGGCTCTTGCAACTATTTGATATATAACATATTAGAAAAAAGTATAATCTTTTCGTATTTCTTTCATGGGACGGGTGGACCCAGAAGAACTTACAAGAGGGAGGTGGGATAGGTAATACAGGTGAGAGAGGTGGGACCTGCGGGACCTGTGGGACGGATGACTTCCATCTGTCCCGCAGGTCCTTTTCGCTTTTTCGCTTTCGCTCTTTTCCCCTAAAGCAGTCATTAAAATGAAAAATCTCCCCTCATAAATTACAATTATCGTAACTTGACATGATTTATAATCAGCGAAATCTATAAAAAAATAATCGATTTCGCTGGATATAATCAAAAATAATCATATATTATTATAAACAAAATGCTTTTTTCTCAAAGAGGGTTGGTTCGACCTCTAGAGGTTGGAATCCTTTAGGGGTGTTTTTCCCCAGGTTTCGCTTCGCTCAACCTGATATTTGCTCACTTTTGGGTCTTTGCAAAGTCTCCTTGACATGAGCAATTACCGACCATCATGGGAAACAGTGCGAAACTAAAAACTATGTTTATGCCATTGCTATGGGGGGAATATGTTTATTGGACGTGAAAAAGAACAACGTAGGTTGCTACAGGCTTTGGAAACCGACAATTCTGAATTCATAGCAGTCTATGGCCGTCGCAGAATCGGCAAGACATATCTGATTCGCGAGACTTATGGTAAGGAGATTGTGTTTCAGCACACAGGTCTCGTATCAGGAAACATGAAACGTCAATTGCACGAATTCTGCATGTCTTTGATAGATGCGGGTTATAAGGGAAAATGCACTGCAAAGGACTGGTATGAGGCTTTCCATCTGCTAAGCAGTTTTCTATCTACTAGCCGTCCAAAGAAAAAGGTTGTTTTTCTGGATGAACTTCCCTGGATGGACACACCTCGGTCGGAGTTTGTCAGCGCACTGGATCATTTCTGGAACGGATGGTGCTCGGCGCGTCATGACATCGTCCTTGTCGTATGCGGCTCCGCGACATCCTGGATAATCGAGAAAATCATCAAAAACTATGGCGGACTCCACAATCGCATCACACGCAGCCTGCTTCTCCAGCCTTTCACTCTTCATGAGTGTGAACTATATGCGACGGCCAAAGGATTGCACTGGAATCGCATGCAGATTCTTGAATGCTATATGGCCATGGGCGGGGTCCCACACTACTGGAGTTTCATAGAACACGGGGAAAGTGCTGCGCAAGCAATCGACAGACTGTTCTTCACAGAAAACGGTGAACTCCGCAATGAATTTGGAGCATTGTATGCATCGTTGTTCAGACAGCCAGAACCATACTTAGCGATAGTCGATGCTTTGTCAGGCCGTAATAGCGGATTGAACAGAAAGGAAATAGCAAGGAAGACAGGCCTTTGCGAAAACGGCAAATTCACGCAAATGATTGAAGCATTGGAACACTGTGGATTCATTCGCAGTTATAATCCAATCGGAAAAAAGTTGAAAGACAGTCTTCTGCAATTGGTGGATTCTTTCACTCTGTTCTACTATCGATTCATGAAAAACGGCAGGATGCATGGAGATGGGGCATGGTGCAATGCCTTGAACTCTTCAGAATACCGCACATGGATTGGGCTTGCTTTCGAGCAGGTCTGCCTCATGCATCTTCCCCAGATAAAAAAGGCCCTGGGCATTTCAGGAGTCAATACAAAGGCTTCATCATGGTTTCTCCCAGGAGATTCGGAACACGATGGGGCTCAGATAGATTTGCTGATCGAACGACAGGACCAGATAATCAATATATGCGAGATGAAATTCTCAAGAACAGGCTTCTCTGTCTCAAAAGAATACGAAAGAGAACTTCTCCGCAAAGAGGAGTTGTTCATTCAGAAAGCAAAGCCTCGACAGGCCGTTCATCTTACTCTGGTAACGACTATTGGACTCAAGGAGAACCTCCACTCCAATGTGTTCCAATCGGAAGTCTGTCTGGACGATCTATTTGCCGAGGCATGACACCTGAATTCCCCAAACGCCTTATTCCCCATGATGGTAGGTAATAGTATCATTCCATGGAGACTATGCAAAAAACCTGAAGAGGTAAATACCAGTCCCGCAGGTTTCCTTTCGCTCAAACCTGCGGGAGCAGCCTCAAAAGAATTCCGATCTCGAAGGTCGAACCTACCCTCATGGGAAATAGAGTGTCTTGAACAATAGGTCATCTGCACAAAAGGCTCAGATACCCGATAGTTCATTCCATGTCGCCGTGCCTGTCGTATGGATTTTTTTGACGACAATGGCTGAAGCACGGCAGGCAAGCATCGCGGCCTCGTTCAATGATGCTCCTGCGGCGAAAGCGCAGGCAAAGGACGCCATGAAGGTATCTCCAGCACCGCAGATATCAGTTTCCCCTTCAAGATGGACTGCGGGGATATGTGCCGTTTCACCGCCATCAGCGGTCACGCAACCAACTTCCCCTGCTGTGACAACGGCGGGTCGGTTTGTCTGACCTGACAGCCTTTCCGCCATGAGTTGTAGCCTGCCTATATCGCCATCCCATGCTATACCCAGCGCCTTTCTTGCCTCAAGTTCATTCGGCTTGACAATGACATTCCTGTACAGTCCAATGCGGTCGCGGCTGTCAACGACAATGCACATTCCGTCCCGTCCCATCTGGCAAATCTTTTCTCGGACAGCATCCGTGACGCAGCCGAAAGGCATCTGGTCGCAGACGCAGAGCACATCGCACTGCAATCCATCAAGCGCGTCAAGCAATTTCTTCTCTGTCTCTGCGGACAATGGCTGGTAGTTGGTGAAATCAAGCCGTGGGTCCTCGTAGATGACATCCGCAATGCCTTTTCGCAAGGGCTTTATGTATGTGTTGGTACAACGTGTCGAATCTGTAATGACATATCTCGTATCCGCTCCCATATCGTTGAGAATCCTGAAATACGCATGTCCTCGCCAATCGTCGCCGAACACGCCCAGGCACTGCACAGACTGCGGCTCCAAAGCCAACAAATTGGCAACGACATTGCCTGCGCCTCCAGCACTCATCCTCTCATGGACTATCGGCAACGGGAAATGCGGGGTTTCGCGTGACAGTTCGCTCCTGCGCATATCCGCATGCCAATAGACATCCAGGCAAAAGTCGCCAATCACCGCCATGCGGCAACGCCCCGCCCTTTCCTTGATTTCCCTGTATTCCATTTTTAGAATCCCATTTGTGGATAATACACATCCTCAACCCTGTTTCAAGTGCCAGAGCACGACCGTATTTGCCGTTCCGCCATCGGCGATGATTTCATAATCGCCGAACTCCGCAGGGACCAACGCGCATTGTAATCTGTCAATGACCGTTCGACGCTCTGGATGCGCCTTTGAGCGAATGATTGCACGCTTTCCAATGGTCAGTGTCACCGCCTGCAAGAATTTTCCCTGAGTAGTGTAGTCTGCATGTTCAGTAAAATTGATGCGTTCGATTTCAAAAGGCATCTGCGGCAACGTGTCAAAACGCTCGACGGAAAACTCCTTGTTCCATTCAATGACCTTCGCGCGTGGTTTCAGATGATCTTTGACATAGCACGCACGGCATCCCTTGTCGATTTCGAAATATCTGTCAAGATGCATTTTCATAGGCGCGCCAGTCATCGTGCCTTTCACGTCATCCCAGGTCGGACGCATGAAATCATATCCGAAGAAGGAATATTCGCCGCCTGCGGCGTTTCCGCAGGTATCCATTTCGAGCACCATCTGGTTGCCGCCGTGGCAATGAGTCGTCCCTTCTGGAATCAAGAAGAGGTCGCCGACATTGGTATCCCAGTTTGCAATGAAATCACGCCAGTTTGGGATGGTCTTTTTCTCAGCCCAGGATTCGCGGCAAAGCCTTTCCCACTCCTCCAGGCAGGCCTCTTCCTGAAAGCCCATGTTTGTATTGGCACCTTTGTATGCCTCGACAATATAATACGTCTCATAGCGGCCAAGCGGCTCGTTGAAATGCCTCTTCACGTATTCGGTCCCTGGATGGTTGTGAATTGGCATGCTTGTGCGCTCGGGAGGTTGGGGCTCTGGAAAATAGCCGTCATCCAGCCAGATTTCGACAGGAATAAGCCCTGGATAGTTTTCCGCAGAGAATGCCCCCACCAACTCGGGGCCATGGTGTTTCAGGAGATTTACAATCGGCATGTCAATGGCAAAACCTTCCGTCAACTGAACAAGCAACGCGAGATCTGCGCCCGCAAGACGGTTCCAGGCGTTGTTCTTCAGGCCAGGGATATCCCACAGGTCACGATAGCGATAGGCACCCCAAGGTCCAGGGGAATACGTCCGAATCTGTTTCAAAGGCTGACTGGAAAGTTGTGCCAGCATACAGTCATAGACATCTTTCGTCATGAGTTTGACATCATCTGGGTGAATGGCCTCCGCATAAAAATCGCAGTCATCGATAAACAGTTCCTTATGGCGCTGCAGGATGTAGAAATCGCAGTAATAGTATTCCTTCCAGCCATACTCTCGCGGTTCAGTGCAATCAAACGGAATGAGCGTGCCTGTCCACATCTTCCACAACATCGGATCAGCGGTATGGTCAAGATACACCATGATGCCAGGCAAGTCCGCGCCTGCAAGCGCTGCGCCAGGCCCAGCCACAATGACAACTCCCCCCGCAGCCACAGCGGTTTTGATTTCAGCGCATTTTGCCTGAATGGCCTTTGCATCCGAATAATCGCCAAGCGTCTCCCCTTCATTCACACGCCCGAATGCAGGTTCATCTGTAATCCATGGATGCTTCTGGACTGCGATTTCATCTGATGATTTGAAAAACACCGAGGCGGATACAATCTGCGTTTTTTTATCGCATTTTTCATGAATCGAATTTGCCAGTTCAGCCGAAATAGTTGCGTAATCAACCCCATACCATCCTTCCAGACGGACAACGCACCCCATAGTCCCATTGAGTTTTGAGACGGCGGCTTCGGCTATGGCATTGACGGCAGCCCGCCCTCTATTTAATTTCGCCTGCTGCTCCGCATTCAGGCATACATAGTTTTCGGAATTGTATCGATTCTCATAGATAGGCATTGGTTTCTCCTTTTTTAAATTTTTAATTGACGAAAAACATATTTTCAGATATTTTGTGATTTACTGACAATCATTTATCATGTCAATCAACTCATTTACCCAATCCACGGCTTCTCGAACATTTGGTAAAACGGAAAGAGAACCACGAGCATTCTTGTATAGTTCATCCCAATTTTCGCCAATAACGATTTTGGGAGGCCATGCTTGTAACCTACGATACTTAAACAGACGTCTGCATTTGGAGCAAACATCCTGAAAATCTAGTTGGGAATTTGAGGCTATGAGTTGTAGATCAACAAGGTCATGTGCCCTCTCACTACCTGACTCCGAAACTGCGTGGAGTTTTTGCGCAACTTGATAGGATAGTTTCATAACGTGAATAGGTTTTGGACGTGGAAATGAAAGTGCCTCAAAAACCTTGGCCAAATCTCCAGGAAGAAACTCCTCATACTCGTCAGCATCACCAATTTCATTATGACCTATCTCAATCCGCACAGTTTGCCAAGGTCGTCCATAATAGTTTAGTTTAATATCATACGGCATCATAACGTATGCAGACGGTACATTCTTGGGTGTTGGAGGCTCAACAGCCACTAACTTTCCCGTAAATCCATTCCAGCCTATAGTCAGTGAATTTTCCAATCTTTCAAGATATGCATCCAAGTCCATCACTCTGGCTGTGTCCATATCTCTTGTATAGCGTGTGGCATGCCCGCCATATCGAAACATCAGGGAACTACCGCCTTTGACTACTCCATCTGGAAGAATTTGCCCAACAATGAGATTCCCCATTGAACGTGCAAGGCGTACTGTATCCATCTCTCTGAACAGTGAATTAATTGCTTTTATAAGATTGGCACAGGTAGTAGGACGGTTCATAGCGGGAACTCCTTTTTCAAAGCCTTTGCCTCAGTATAGCCAATCAGTCCCCTCTGCTCTGCTTCTCGTACAGCCTCTGCAAGCCGATTCGTCATGACCTTTCCACGGCAATGCCGAATTGCTTCAGCGAGGGATTGGCAACGGATACCGTTGAATTCATCAGCAACAACAATATCCTGCAATCTAATAACATTTATCCAGTCAGGAAGAATCTTGCGAACACGATGCGTTGTTGCCACTTCAATCTGTTCGGGATTAACCAACGCGAGATTGTGCATGGCTAGTACGCTTTCCCCCCATATCAGTGAATCTATCCCAACGGTTGCCAATGCCTCGGCGTATCTGTCATACTCTGTCGGAAGATAGTGTGTAAGACGATAGACCCCACGCCAGCATTTTTCCAAACGACCGATTTTCACCCATTCCAACAAGTCCTTCAATCGCACTCCAAGCGTTGATGCCTGCGTGGATGTAATCAGACCATAGTTGGCCAAGGCAACATCACTAATTGTATCATAAAGTCTCATGTCAGATTATTACCTTAAAAGGGTATGTATTGACATTACTTTAGCACCGAATCATCAACCTGCAAATTAAATCACTTGAAAAAAAAACTCATCACAATAGATTATCACCAACCAATAGGCATAAAGGCAATTCACAACACTCAGGGCACACTTATGACCATCTTCTCCATTGACAAGACACAAAATCCACCTCGTCTACTGAAAGACGGCAAGCCTGTTTTTCCCATGCTTTTCTGGCAGACATCCATCGAGGAGCGGGATGGACGCGCCTTCAGCGAGGCTGGCATTGAACTGTTTACATTCACGCGCTCATTTCAGGCATACGAACATCCGTTCTACGTCGCCGAGGACACGTATGATTTCTCATTCTTTGACGGCGAAATAGAGAAATTCCGCCGCGCATGCCCTGGAAAATACTGCATCCCGCGCGTCTTTGTCGGTGCACCCTATTGGTGGCTTGACGCACATCCAGAGGAATGCTGCCAGTACGCCCTTCCGACGGAAATCCACAAGCACGGCTTCCAGTTCAAGGACTGCACGCAGGGAACATATCACGAGTCATACGCATCAGAACTGTGGAAGCGCGACATGGGCAAGGCTCTTCGGATGCTCATTCGCCATATAAAAGCCTCTGACTACGCCGACTGCGTCGTCGGTCTGCACATCGCCAACGGCCATTGTGGCGAATGGCACTACTGGAGTGCTGGCAAAATGCCAGATGTCAGCGCGCCCATGCGCGCCTACACAGGCGATGCGGACGCCACACCCGAAAAACGCAATTGGGAATACTATGACCGCTTCTTCCAGGCTGAATACGATGCCATCATCCATTTCGCGCGAATTGTCCGCGAGGAGACCAACGGCACGTACCTAAATGTCGGCTTCTACTGCTATCAGCCAGGCAACAATATCGAAAGCGCCCACCGTGCCGCAGAGAAGATTCTCGCCGCACCTGAAATCGACATATTGACCGCACCCCATTCCTATCACTACCGCGCCCCTGGGGACGATGGATATTTCAGGAACTTCCTCGCTTCCGTCGCCGCCCATGGCAAACTCTTCATCGACGAATCGGATGACCGCACCAATCTCTCTTTGAAAAAGATTCATCCGATGACACGGCCACTGGGCGCATCAACGCATGAAGACTCGCTGATGCTCATCCGCCGCGAATTCGGGAACGCTTTGACGCACAATGTCGGCCTGTGGTACATGGACATCGACGACAATGCGTTCCATGACGACGAGTTCATGGCTGAAATCGCCAAACTGTATGCATGGGGCGTCAAGTCAATGGAAAAGCCACGTCCGCGCCGCTCGGAGGTCGCGGTGTTCTTTGACATGCGCGGAGCCTATTATCTCCCCAAAAGTTACCTCAACATCTATCCGTTTTGCTCATTGAATCCAGAGCGAATCACCCATCTGTGCCGCGCAGGTGCGCCGTTTGACTTCTACCTTGCAGGAGATGTCTGCCTGCCAGAAATCCGCAACTACAAGGTGCTTATTTTCATTGACCTCATCGCGCCGTCCGCCGATGTCCGCCGTGCCATTGATTCACTGAAAGGCGAAGGACGCACGTTCATCTGGTCCTATTCGTCAGGACTGTATGATATTCATAACGAACCAAATGTGCAAAACATGGCCGCGTTGACAGGCATCGACGATTTCCAAATGGTTGATTCAGTCAATCTCCCCGAATCCTTCGGCAACGGCGCACCGACTATGCGCCCTGGCATCCTCCCGATAGAGACAGAGCGTGATTTCGGCACTTGGCGCTCCATCTATACATGGTACCCAGACATCTCCATTGAGAAACTGCGTACCGAATACGCCCGTGCAGGCGTCTGGAACTATCTGGACACGACAGACGTGCTACAGGTTTCCGATGGCGCGCTAATGGTTCACGCGACCGAGGCAGGCCCCAAGACCATCCATCTCCCCAAACCCAAAAACGTCACGGACATCACAACCAATGAGGTCCTCGGTGAATTACAGAACTGGACAATGGAACTCAATGCGCACGAAACTCGAATCTTCCTGCTGGATTGATTGTATTCCTGCTTTCGTCTTGCATCTTGTGCTTGTCGGCACAATTCTCCGATAGCGGGGACGCCGTCGCCAATTTCGTCTCAGATGAAATCGCCGAAGCAAACAAGCACGGGTGAGTCAAGCAGCGGAATGTGCATCAGGTCAACAACGCCGCCGTCCTTGCGCGTGATGGACTCTTCGGGCAATTCATAGATGGAACCGTCAATCGTGTCCACCAACTGCACTTTGCCATTTGGAACCATGGAGAACTTGAGCGAAATCGTTCCCTCGTATGTTTCCGTGAGAATCTCCGTCGGCTTCCAGATAGCCACGGCCGCAGAGCCATTGGGCTTGCGGAAGCCGCAACAGGTGCATTGGGATAGGTTAGTTTCACGAATGCTGTAGTGCTCGTTGATTAATTCACCCATCCACTCCATGGGAATTCTCTCGATTGAGAAATCGCCCTTGAAAATTGCAGCGAGCACCTGGAGCGTACGATAGGACGGCTTGCGCCTGTACGTGCCTGCAAAAAGCCCTTTTTCGTCAAAATTCGCCCCCATGACGCCAAAATATCCAAAGTCATTATAACTGGCGGCATCACCGACCTTGCCATTCAGGGCTTCGGGCATATCCGCACAGGAAAAGACCGAGACGAATTTCACGCCCGAATAAAGTTGCGAAATGACGTGTCTTGCCAGCGAACGCGCCTGTTTCTCCTCTGTCATGGCACGCCCATGAAGAGCCCCCGCGCCATCATTGCGGGATTGGCAGCCGCCCTCGCCCATGATGATTTCCGTCGAAGGATTATACTTATGGACAACCTCAAAAAGATTGTTTATGCGCACATTGTCGTATACTTCATTGGAGGAATAGACGTGGAATGTAATGGCGTCGCAGACATCCGTCAGGCCGTTCTCAAGAAGCGGCATGATATATTCGAGCCTGCAAGACGCCAATGACCCGCCGATGACCTTCGCCTTCGGACTTCCTCTGCGGATGGACTCCGCAGTCTTTCGTGCGAAATCCGCATATTCGGCTGGATTGGGCTTGTATCGCCAACTGTAATCGCAATCAGGTTCGTTCCACATCTCCCACCATTCAACCCGTCCCTCAAAATGTCGAACAGTTTCTTCAACATAGCGATGCCAGGCAGCGATTTGCTCCTCTCCAACCGTGGGAGGGCAGCCAACGCCGCCATAACGTTCTGCCGCAAGTTGGTCATAGAGGCGATTGCCATAGCAAAGGCAAATCCAGGGAACCAGCCCGCGTTTAAGAAGATTATCGACAATGTCGTCCAGCCATTCAAAATGATACACGCCCTTCTCCGATTCCGTCCGCTGCCATCCCGACTGTATGCGAATCCATTTCACGCCGAGTTCGGCAAGTGGATCGAAGAGCGTTACGGGGGAATAGAGGTTTCTGTCCAGTTTTTCCAGCCCGATGCCAAGCCTCGAAAATGGAACTTCGCTTGCCTTGAGCGATGCAATGGAGCCAGTCTTTTTAACGAATTGCAACATGCTGTTTTCTCCTAATCTACTTCGTGTCCTTCTTTAATTCCCACACCATATAATTTCCCATGTCATGTTTGACATGATTTTTTCCCATGTCATGTTTGACATACGCTCTGTTTCCCAAGAGAGTAGGTTCGACCTCTTCGAGGTCGTTATCCTGTAGAGGATTGCTTCCCCCAGGTTTCGCTCCGCTCAACCTGGGGTTACTGATATTTGACCCCTTCGGGCTCATTTCACAGTCGCCTTGAAATGAGCAATTACCTACCCTCATGGGGAATTGAGCCTTGACATAATGTTTGTCGAGCAATATCTGCATTTCATTGTCATTCAAGAATGCGCGAATACTATTCACAGGGAACGCCAGCACGGACAGCGCAATCAGAGTCGGCTTTTCCTGTTCAATCTTCTTGCGCAAGGCATCCATGTCGTCATCCAGCAGGAACGGATAGGGAAACGTCAGTTCTGGCTTTCCCAAAGCCTCAAGAACCTCATGCGGTACAAGTATTCTTGATGGATCATAGCCTCGGTCATTAATGTATCTCGCAAGTCCCCGTGTCCCTCCGCAATCACCATACATATATCCGCAGTTGTATCCCCCGAAGACCTGCCAGCATAACAACGCCCCATTGACCGCCAGCCCTGCCATAAGTAGTAATATCATCCTCGAAAAACCGTCTTTTCGCGACAGCACCCAAATGGCCGCGAAAATCATGATATAGGCAAGCAATTGAGTCATAATAAGATAAAGAACATGATACTGTAATGTACCGTCATTATGGAGTTGAGCAAATCGTATATTGTTCCTCATAACAAGAATCGGGTCGCACATTAAGAAAAGCGCCAAAAGGAAAACTGCCACCCCGAAAACCCACAGCCAGCGTCGCATGAACACCACTGGCTTTCCCCATTCCCAATGACGTCGCCCATGCTGAACAAGCCCGAGGAAAATCAACGGATAGGTCGCGACCTGGTACTTCGGGAAGCCGAACAGCGAGCCGCCGACCACCGTAAACGCACACCATAGCCAGACACCCGAAAGCAGGAACAGGCATGGCTCTCGCTCCGCAGACTGTTGCGTCGCGTGCTCCTTCCATAATCCCTTCGCATGATGCCAAAGTGCCGCCCCTACCAATATAAGGAACGGCGGCGTCATGCCCCACAATACTGCCATCACAAACGACTGCGCCGTACGCGAGAGACCGCTGGCGCGCGCACCGACCGTTGTCTCGTTGAACGACCTCGCAAGATACTCGAACACACCCTGCCAATGGACACCCGTCAGCTTCCCGTAAAAACGCCATGTTCCAAAGAAACCGCCGAAACCGACCGTCAACGCCAGCAGCAAAAACAACGTCTTACGCACTTTTCGCGTCTTCCAGAACGCATAGACAATCAGCAGCGGCATCAACACAAGCGGCGTCGATAATCTGCACCACAGACAAAGACAGAAGATCAAGCCCGTCAATGACAACCGCCACCATCCGCCATGCTCCAGCCACGTCTCCACTGACCAAACAAGCAGAAACGCAAAAAACGGCATGACCGTCTGATCAATTTCGACAATCACCGCCGAGGCGACAGTCAGCGGCGCAGTCAGACACATTAAAACAGCAAGTGGAAATCTCTCCTGCCGTTCCATCCACAGGATGCAGCCGAAAAGTGCCACCCACCAGAGAACGCCTGTCAGACGCATCGTGAAACTGTTGATGCCGCCCAGCAGTTCGCTGACTCCCCACACGCTCAGTGGATACAGGTGAGGCGAAAAAGTAATCAGTTCTTCGGGATGCGAATAGCCGTCACGAAAGAGCAGACGAGTCAACTTCATATAGTGCGAAATCTCGTCCTGACCATGGATATCGTCAAAACGCAACAAGCACAGAAAACAGAACAACGACAAAATGCAGATGATTTTTGTCGTTGTTTTCATGTTCATCATTGGCTCTATTCCCCAAGAGGGACGGTAATTGCTCATGTCAAGGCGATTCTGCTTAGATCCCGAAGGGGTCAAATATCAGTAACCCCAGGTTGAGCGAAGCGAAACCTGGGGGACGCAATCCTCTGCAGGATAACGACCTCGAAGAGGTCGAACCTACCCTCTTGGGGAATAGAGCGTCATCATTTAATTATTTAAGGAAAAACAGGGCTTATTCCGCCACAAGCGCGACTCGGAATCCCAAATACGCATACGCGAAATTCGGCAAATTGAAATAACGGAACGATGAACGGCAGAATGCTCCGACATCGCGGAAATGACCGCCACGATACACCTTGTAACTGCCTTCCGCAGGCCCCTTTGGATTGGAAACGGCAGTGCTTCCCAAATCCTCCTGATACCAGTCACTGCACCACTCGATGACATTTCCATGCATGTCATAGAATCCCCATGCATTGGCTGGATAACTACCAACGGGAGCAGTTGCATTCAAATACCTCGGTACTTGAACGGATTTGCCGTATGTGTGATTGCCGTCAAAATTCGCCATTGTCCCGTCAAGCACATCTCCATTGCTGAACGTGGTGGCCGCCCCCGCGCGACAGGCATATTCCCACTGCGCCTCCGTCGGAAGGGCGAATTTCTGCTTGCCAGAAATCGCACCTGCCTTACGTGCCGTATCCGTCAAGACCTCGCAGAATTTCACAGCATCATCCCATGAGACGTTTTCAACAGGCAGTTTATCATCGCCCTGATGTTTGGAAGGATTTGTGCCCATGACCGCCTGCCACTGCCCTTGGGTCACTTCCGTGGCACCAAGCCAGTAATCTGCAGTCAACGTCACTTCATGGCGTTTTTCATTCTTCCTGCGATATAATTCCGTCTCGGGGCTTCCCATTGTGAATTTGCCTGCTTTCACCTTGAGTAGTTTCAAAACCTGCCCGCCCTGCCCTAGATTCACCATCAGTTCCTCCGACATGACATCCACGCAAACACAGACAGCCAAAAGCAGATATGCAAATAACTTTTTCATTTTCGTCACCTCATGTTTTATCCAAAAACAGCAGATTATGTAATGTAATCCAGTTACGCAAAATTCCAAACGAGACCAGCATCCCAGCCTGGACACAGGGAGAGTCTGACGCGAAACGCATGACAAGCCTTGCAGACGGAAACTTTGCGCCTCACCTCCGTTTCGGCAAGGGGATTGTAATGTCTGCTTTCTCCGCCAAAGCCAAATCATGGGTCACCATGATAATCGTCTTGTGCTCCTCCACTCGAATCCGATTGAGGATATCCACAATCTGTTGCGTCGATTTCGCATCCAAATTGCCCGTCGGCTCGTCTGCCAGAATGATTTCTGGCTTGTTGATGAGCGCACGCGCAATAGCCACGCGTTGCTGTTCGCCGCCCGACAACTCCTGGGGCAAATGTCCCATTCGGTCCCCCAGACCGAAATCCGTCAGATAATCTTTCGCCTTTTCAATGCTTTTCTGACGGTTGTCAAACCAACCCAAAGCAGGCAAGGCAACATTTTCCAGTGCCGTCAGTTCTGGAAACAGATGGTATGACTGGAACACAAACCCGATGGATTTATGCCGTAGCGTCGTCAACTTGTTTTTTGACAAACGTGTAATATCCGTCCCATGAATGAAAATACTGCCAGACATAGGCCTGTCAAGCCCTCCAAGCAATTGGAGCAAGGTTGTCTTTCCCGAACCAGAAGGCCCAATGAGCGCCACCCATTTGCCTTCCTCAACCGTAAAGGACAAATCCTTCAAAACGGTAATGGTGTCCCCATTGAGCGTGAAGTTCTTGCAGATGTTTTCCACTGAGTACAACATTAACTCTCCTGTAGAGACTTGGCTGGAGTCATGAAAGCGGCGAACAAAGAAGGCAGAAGCGCCGACAAAATGCAGATGACGATGGCAAGCAGATTAAACCCGACTAAATCGCCAATAGTCATCTCCGCAGGTATTTCCGAAAGATGGTAGAGTTCGGCTGGAAACACTTCATGCCCGACAATGAAACTGATGACCGCCGCGACAGCCGTCCTGTACGTCACTACCAATGCTCCGATAATCGTGCCAAGGCCAGAGCCTATAATGCCGATGATAAGCCCTTCCAGGACAAATATGCGCGCCACGGTTGTACTTCCAATCCCCATGGCTTTCATGACGCCGATTTCACGCGTCTTCTTGACGACAACGGTAATCAACGTTGCAGCAATGCTGAATGACGCCACCAGCAGGATGAATGTCATTAGGAAGAGAAGCAGAATGTGCTCGACGCGAAGCGTCTCGAACAGTTTTGCATTGCGTTCCTGCCATGTGACGATGTTATTCCGTCGAAGGCCTTGCCCTGAATTGAGTGCGGCATTCAGTTTTATGACAATATCCCGCATATTCATCGGGTCTGCCACCTTTCCCTGGATGGAAGTCGCCGAACGCCATTCATACCCCAGAAGGTCGGCTACCTGGTCGATATGCATATAGATGACATTGTCGTCCAAGTCAGAGATTCCCATATCGAAAAGACCAACGACGGTAACCCGTTCTGGCAGATAGATTTCATCGACGTTCCCGACATCCAGTTTGCCATCATCGTCAAATTTCACGTTCTCGGTAAGTCTCTTTGGAGAATGCAAAAGGAACTGGTCACCGATATTGAGCCCGAGATTCTGTGCCATCCGCCAACCGATAATCGCCTGCTTTTCCGTAATGTCAAATGTGCCGACGAAGCGGTTGTTCAAGATTCCCGAAATGGCGCGTTCATATTTTGGATTGATTCCATAGACGATTTTCGGAAAGCACGACTGATTGCTGCCGTGCTTTATCTGCACCAATGCATTATCCTGTATGATGGGTGCCGCAGTGATTCCGTTGGAAGCCATGGCCTCCATGACACGCGTCACTTCATCCTCCGAATAGGTCGCGGAATAGACAGGCATCACATGCATGTGCGCCTGCCAACTCATGATACTTTCCTTGATGTTCTTTTGAAACCCCTGCATGATGGAATTCACAATAATCAGCACGGCGACACCCAATGCAGGCCCAAGAATGGACAGCAACGTGATGAACGACACGAATGTCCTCTTCGGGCGAAGATACCGCAATGCCAGAAATAAATCTATGGGGAGTTTCATCTTCTGCTTTTTCTCTTTTTCAAGAAATGATGATTACAGCCCGACCGCCGCCCTGACTTCCTTCATGGTCGCATCCGCAATCTTCCGTGCGCGGCTCGCACCATCCTGAAGTATGTCTTCGACTTTTTGTGGGTTAGCCATTAATTCTTTTCTGCGTTCACGCATTTCCGCAAAATATTCCGTGTACTTCTCAAACAGCATGACCTTCGCATGGCCATAGCCGAACTCTGGATTCTCCAGATAGTTCTTCCGCATAATGGCCTGTTCCTCTTCCGTCGCCATAAGTTTGTAAAGCCCGAAAACGCTGCAAGCGTCTGGATTCATCGGCTCCCCCATCGGCGTGCAGTCCGTCTTGATCCCCATGAACTTCTTCTTCACGGGCTTGCCCTCGCCGTACAGTTCAATGGTGTTGTTGTAGGACTTGGACATCTTCTGACCGTCCGTCCCAGGAATGACTGCGACGTTTTCGTTGATATACGCATCAGGCACGACAAGAATCTCGCCAAAATGGTTGTTGAAGCGTATTGCGAGGTCACGCGTTACTTCCAAATGCTGTTTCTGGTCTTTTCCAACTGGTACCAACTGGCTTTTGTACAGCAGGATGTCCGCTGCCATCAATGCAGGATAGGCAAACAGACCATGATTGGCTTCCAGACCGTGCGCCAGTTTGTCCTTGTAACTGTGGCAGCGCTCTAACAACCCCATGGGGCAAAGACAACTCAGTATCCACGCCAATTCCTGTACCTCTGGCACGTCCGATTGGCGGAAGAAGATGGTCTTCGAAGGATCAAGCCCCGCAGCCATGAAATCGACGGCAACCTGGAATGTCCGCTGCCTCAAATCTTCTGGGGCAGGCAAACTTGTCATTGCATGGAAATTGGCGATAAAGTAAATGCATTCATTGCCGCTGTCCTGCAATGAAATGGAAGGGCGCATCGCCCCAAAATAGTTTCCAATATGGAGTATTCCCGACGGCTGAATGCCAGTAAGTATTCTTTTGCTCATTGATATTGATTTCCTTATTTGGTTGTAGATATTTTATTGATGGCGAAGACGACGCCGTTTCTCCCGCGAGGGAACCGCTATTCCTCCAAGATATGCGCTTGCGACACTTTTTCAGCGCCGATGGTCGTCGGCTCGGAATGGCCTGGGAAGACCTTGACATCGTCAGGCAGCGTGAACAGTTTTGTCCGAATGGAATTAAAGAGTGCATCTTCACTCCCGCCAGGGAAATCCGTTCTGCCGTATGTACCCTTGAAAAGCGTGTCTCCGCTGAAGAGCAGACCGTCATCCTTGAAATAGTAGCAGACGCCGCCGCGCGTATGGCCAGGCGTCCAGATGATTTCGTATGAGGCATCAGGAAGGGTCGCAGGCGGGTCTGTAATGTCAGGCAAGTCCTTCGCGGCTGGTAGCCATGGCAGCAGTTCATTTTCAGGGCTGAGATATTGCTCACGATCGTTCTCATGACACCAGACTGGCAAACCGAATCTGGCTGACAAATCGCTCACGCCACGGATATGGTCGATATGCACATGCGTCAAAAGGATGCCTGTGGGAGTCAGGTCCAGCGAATCCACCGCATCACCGATTTTATCAGGTTCGTCGCCTGGGTCGATAATCAATGCATCGCGATGGCCTTCAACCCACACGATATAACAGTTGACCTGTAGAATACCAACAGGTATGTTTTTGAATTTCACCATAAACACATCTCCACGCCTACGTTCATCTGACAGACGTGCCAGGGACGATTTCATCATCCGTTGTCAATAGCCGCAGCACGCCATTGCTCTTGGCGGCGAGCAACATGCCATTCGAGGCAACGCCGCGAATGACTGCGGGCTTCAGGTTCGTGACCATCACGATGGTCTTTCCTATGATTTCCTCTGGCTTGTAATAGGCCGCTACGCCTGCTATGATCTGACGAGGTTCGGTCTCACCGCAATCCACGGAAAGTTTCAGCAGTTTGTCCGCGTTTTCAACGTGTTCTGCCGTCAGCACCTTGGCTGTCTTCAACTGGAGTTTCTCAAAATCCGCGATGTCAATCATGATGATGCCCTGGGCTGCTTCCGCCGCTTTCTTCTCCGCCTTCTGCGGTACGGATTCTGACTTTTTCTCTGGCTTGGGTGCTTCCTTCTTCTCAATCTTCGACCACGTATCCTTAAGCCCGACCGTCATATTGAACACGGGTTTCGTGGCGCTATGGTCATAGCGGTCTGTGCAGAAATAACCGACACGCTCAAACTGCACGCGCGTCTCTGGTGCCAAAGCCGCCAGCGACGGCTCGACTTTGCCTGTCATCACTTTCAGCGAATCTGGATTCAGGTTGCTCAGGAAGTCCTTTCCTTCCTCGACTTCCTCTGGATCCTCTTTGATGAACAGACGGTCGTACTGGCGAATTTCCGCGTCAATGGCATTGGTCGCCTCCACCCAGTGGATGGTGCCTTTCACCTTGCGTCCGTCAGGCGCGTTGCCGCCTTTCGTCGCGACATCGTATGTGCAGCGCAGTTCGACAATATTGCCGTCGGCATCTTTGACGACCTCGTTGCACTTGATGAAATACGCCCAGCGAAGGCGAACCTCCGCGCCAGGCGCCAGACGGAAATACTTCGGTGGCGGAACCTCGCGGAAGTCATCGGCATCAATGAACAACTCGCGCCCGAAAGGCACTTTGCGCGTTCCCGCTGATTCGTCTTCTGGATTGTTGACTGCATCCAACCATTCCAACTGCCCTTCTGGATAGTTTGTAATGACGACCTTGAGCGGATGGAGCACCGCCATATATCTGCTCGCCGAATGGTTCAACTCCTCGCGCAGCGTATTCTCAAGCAACGCAATGTCTGTGATTCCATTGTATTTTGTGATGCCTATTTTCTTCATGAACGCCTTGATCGCCGTTGGCGTATAGCCACGGCGGCGGAATCCGCTTAGCGTAGGCATCCGCGGATCATCCCATCCCGCCACGTGACCGTCCTCGACAAGGCAGCGGAGTTTACGCTTGCTCATGACCGTATAGGTCAGATTCAAACGCGAAAATTCAATCTGCCTCGGACGATGCACTGGCAGTTGCTCAAGAAACCAATCATAGAGCGGACGATGGATTTCAAATTCCAGCGTGCAGAGTGAATGCGTGATGCCTTCAATGGAATCCTCAAGTCCGTGAGCCCAGTCATACATGGGATAGACGCACCATTTGTCTCCAGTGCGATGATGGGATGCGTGGAGAATGCGGTACATGACGGGGTCGCGGAAATTGATATTCGGGTGCGCCATGTCTATTTTTGCGCGAAGGACTTTTTCGCCATCCGCGAATTCGCCA
>JAGCTA010000009.1 GCA_017963875.1 Victivallales bacterium
GACAGACTTGATCCCAAAACTGGCAGAGTCGAAGACCTCGGACGGCTAGTCGGCGACGAGACGCGTATCCCCGCACTTGAGACTGGACCTGATGGAAGGCTCTATGGGATTGCGGGATTCCGCGAGCGGTGCCATTTCTTCGCGTTCAATCCAGACAATGGTCAGACAGAGGATTTCGGGCTGATTGTTGATGACAACGACGGGACGCCGCTTTTCATTGGACACGATATCGCCATGCTTGATGACAGAACCGTATTTGTCGGTGAAACCGATACTTCTGACCGTGCGGGACGGCTGTGGAGGTGCGATTTATGAGCAAACTGCCATATCCTCTTGTCTGGGCGTTCTGGGCACACGAACCGATCCAGTTTTATCAGCGTCGTCACGCCGATTTGCATTCGCCGCTCGGCACAGGGCGCTGGACGCCACTTTGGTACGACCGCATCCATTCGCGCGAGGCAATCGCGCGAATGGCCGACGCAGGTGTCAATCTGTTTTACAGCCATTTCTACAAGGGTTTCGGACTTGCGTTCGAGCACGACCAGATGATGAGGACCGCCGAAATCGTCCAATATGCGCACGAATTCGGAATTCGCGTCTGCGCTTATTGTACCATCGGGACGGTGTACCATGAGACGTTGCTCGATGAATTTCCAGAAACGCTTGATTGTGTCGCAAAACGCGAAGACGGGCTGCCGTATCACCCTGGTTTCGAGGGCGGATTCAACTCCAGGTGCTTTACATGCTACAGCGACAACCCGTATTGGCAGGATTACTATCCGAAGATACTTCGGTTTGGATTGGAGACCGTCGGTGTTGATGGATTCCATTTTGACAATGCCACCGAGCGTCCGTGCCATTGTCCACACTGCACTGCGGAATTTCGTGCATGGCTTGCCGAAAATGCAGGCGATCCTCGTGATTACGCGTTGGCTTCGTGGCGGCATGTTTGCATCCCTTCAGACGAAGGGGCCCTTGAGCCTATCTATATCCTGTGGAGAAAGTTCCGCCGCGAAAGATGTAGGAAACGTCATGGAATGACGTTCCGTCTGGTCAAGTCGATTGACCCAGAGGCGATTGTGCTGTACAATCCAGGGCTTGGACGGTTTTCCGAGACTGGATATGAGCCACTGGACACGCCGCCAGAAGCGGACCTTTCCTTTATTGAAGCCCCGACCGCGATACGCATTACGCCAGAGGGCGGGCATACGACGACGGTCGCGGGGTTCAATCTCGCACGGTTGGTTGGCATCCAGACGCTCAATGCCTCGTGGTATCACAACGATTATTCGCTTCGAATTCCCGAAACTCCAGAGGAAATAGCGTTGTATGAGGCGGAACATTTCGTGTATGGCGGCGCGGCTGGCTCGCACTGGCTTGGACGACCGACCAAGCACGGCGCTGGCATGGTTCTTGACGATCCGATGCAGTTTGATTTGCAGAAGACGATTTTTCATTATTTCAAAGATCACGCCGAACTTTATGCGAAAGCAAAGCATGAAGCGCGTATGCATGTGCTTTATTCGCCAGAATCGTTGCATATCTTCCCTGGGCGCACGAGAAAGGGGATTATGGCTTTGTCGGAGAGACTGCGTGCCGCAGGCGTTCCATGGGATTTCGTAACTGCCGATGGACAGGAACCGCCTGCTGACGAACTCGTTCTGTTGCCAGATGTTCTTGTTTTGTCCGACGAGGACGCCGAAAGGCTTCATGCATGGCGTTGCCGCATCCATGCCATCGGCGATGCAGGACTGCTTGACGAACACGGCGTCGAACGTGAGAATCCCGTGTTTGCCGACGCTGGCGAACCAGTTCTTGCCAGCCCGTTTGGACTGGATTTCCCAGATGGGCTGGTGGAAACAGCCATCGCGCCTGACGGCGACAGGCTGATTCATCTGATTAACATGCGCAACACGGATGTTGTCGATGAACTTCATCTGACATTGCCTTTTGATGCGAATTCGGTTCAAGTGTACAGTTTTGAACCAGAAGCGACTGCGGAAATGAAAGGACAAGTCGTGACTGTGCGGAATCTGAAGACTCTGGTAACGCTGAAGTTTTCAACAAAATAAGAGTGACAACAATTCTAGTAATAGATACATAGAAAGAAAACCAATATTATTCCATAATGTGACATGTCATATCACAAAATGCAATTAGTGATTCTATTGAAAAATGGAAATAAATCTATAAAATATATAAAGACTAAATCATAATGTTATTTCAAACATACCAATAGAACAGGAGAAAACACAATGTCCAGAAAACGCTTTACGTTGATTGAACTGCTGGTTGTCATCGCCATCATCGCCATTTTGGCTGCAATGTTGCTTCCCGCCTTGAGCAAAGCGCGCGCGAAGGCACGGCAGATTTCCTGCCTATCCAACCATAAGCAGTGCATGCTCGCCAATGTGCAGTATTCAATGGACTTTGACGGATATTTGTATGTCTGGGGAGGTTATTAGGTTGGGATTCGTAATGAGGATTCTACCTGGAGATGGGGTGGTATGCTCAAACAAATGCAGTTGATTGAGGAAAGCGTCATTTATTGCCCCATTGGCAAATCGTGGAATAACGACAAGGCGCGTGCACGTTGGGAAGGCATCGGGATGCGCCGTCCCGACGACTTCAAGTCCGCAGGCGGCATTTATGTCGCTTCCAACCGCGCGGATGGCTATGTCATCAGAAATCTGTATGTCAACAAGTTCAAGAACCCGTCAGACCAGTTTATTCTTGCCGATACGAACCTAAAGAACACATCCGACTGGGGGGCAGGGCGTTCCGTTGAGAATTCAGATCAGTGCTATTCAGATGCACGCCACAACGGTCAGGTCAATCTCGCGTTCATGGACGGCCACTGCGAGTCGCTTGCGCCGCGCAACTACATGAGCCGCGTCAACACGGCGGCCATTGCACAGGAAAGCCATGACGTCGTCAGGTACTGCTATCTGGACGGCTCGGTGATTAGCGGTAAATAAGGCTTGGGATAGAAAGGAGAAATCACATGGTCAAAAGAATCGCACTTCTGATTTTGGTTGCTGCATTTGTCTGCGTTTATGCGCAGGATTTGCCCGATTTGGCGACTTTCAAGCCTTTGCCGACTGCTGCATCATTGCCTGTGTTTGTCGAGGATTTCAATAATGGCTGGGACGGCTGGGTCAACCAGACCAATAATTTTACATGGGACTCGCATGCGGGCATGACAGGCACGGGGTGTTTGGTTGCAGAGCGCAAGGAGTCAAAGGAAAGCGTCAGTGCCTACAAATTCTTCAAATTGGAGCATGGAATCCATTACCGTCTGC
>JAGCTA010000083.1 GCA_017963875.1 Victivallales bacterium
AGGAAAGACGTAGCGCATCACGACGAGTTCTGGCTTCCCCTTGAGATAGTCGGGAAGAGCCGTCCCGTCCCAACTCTCGGATGTACGCTTGAGTTCCAATTTCTGGACGGTGGTGATGTTGTCGTACTGCGCGAACGGCGAAGACGAGCAACTGCTCTTGCAGCAGGTCTTGCAACCCGATAGGACAACAATGGTCAGGACAGACAGGAAAATGAACAGTGTGTGTTTCATGGTGTTGTTCTCTCTTTATTAGATTAGAGGTTATCTCGAAAAACTGCGGTTTCATGACATCGTAATGGAAGCCTAGCAGACAAGCACAGGATATTCTATAAACCCATAGAATATAATATGACCATTCATGCTTAGATTTCAAACTGGATACCCGATAGAATCATTGAAAAACACATTCATCATTCGATGCATGAAAACAGATGTTTTCGTATGAAACATACTTGACGAAAAGTTTTTTCAGGTGTAAGATATAGATACACTAGTGAAATTGCCTTTATGGGATAGAAAAGAATGTGCCTGTTGGATTATATTTCGCTGGACGAACATAAGCCATTGACTATGCGTATTGTCGAAAATAGTGTTTTTTGCTGCGTATGGTTGTAACTTTTAACTTTTTTATGTGTATTCATGACAAAGTCAAACTGCAAACAACAAATTTAAACATGAGGTAAGAACAAGTTCACTAAAGGTGCATTCATGACACAAGGAATTAACAATCAAAATCTCTTCAACAATACACAGTTCCAGCAATTCGTGGAATTTGCGAATACGTCAAAGGCTGGCAGCATAGCCAAAGCCACTACTACTGCTCTCATACCCGATGGCAAACCACATTCCATCACTGGCACATCGGAATCTTTTCTCAGCAAGTTGTTCCGCTCAGGCACAACCAAGGAAGCCAACAACTACACCCGCACCATCTTCAAAGAATCCATCGCCAAGATGTTCGGCGGGGAAAGCAACATCCCCGACAACGTCAAGGAAGCCATGCATATGGACGCATTTGGAAAGGGAAAGCCCCTGACCGCCCGACGCATCCTCGCCGTCAAGGCCGCCATCGACCAGGTGGCCGAAAAACACAATACCAGCGTCGAGGAATGCAAGGCCCAATACAAGAGATACAACGGCACGGATAAAAGTGAACAGGCTCACAAGTTGGTGGATACTGCCTTTGCAGCCTGTCATGGCAATTCTGACGCCATGGACATCGTGAAAAAGAACATAGACAATATTGTGGTCAATGCCCAGTCGAGTTTCCGCACGGAGGCTGATATCCAGAAAAAGGTGGAAGGAATGGTCGCCAACCTGAACGAGCTGAAGGGGCTTTCACAGAAGAATCCAGGGATTTACGCGGCGGGCAAGACAATGCTGATCGGCATGGCCGGCAAGTCCCTTCCACAGGGAATGCTCACCAAACTGGTTCAGGCTGCCAATGAGGCTCCCATCAACGATCTGCGGAAACTCTCAGGTTCTTCCCCGGCCATGAGCATTCACAAGGCCACCATTGGGCTGTACAAGTCCATCACCAATGCGATGGTCTCCTCTGGGGCGGAGAAGAAACTGGATGGTGCAGAGGAGAAGGTGTTTACTCGCATGTTTTTAGCTTCGGCAATAATGTCCCGTTGCAGTAAAAGTGCCCTGATGAATATCCACAGTGCCCTGAATACAGAGACTGCCCCACAATTGAAACAATACTATTCCCTCTGTAGTATTGGCAAAAACCCGTTTGTCGAAGATGAACCAATGGATGTCCAGGATGGAGTCAAGGAGGCAGGTTCCGTCGGCGACAATTACCTGGGCATGATCGATGACAGTGTCAATCAAAACCTGGAGCGACTGGACCCCAACAAGAAAATGCAGAGCATGCCAAACTTTGATGGGGACATAGTTATCGAGGACATTGGTGGCAGCGATCTCATCGAGGATACCGTCTCCATAGCCAAGGAACTCAATGCCCAGAAAGTCCAAGACTACATCGACCAAACCGTGGAAGGAACAGGAAAAGGCGCGGACGCCTTCAGGAAAGTCCTCCAGAACAAATTGGGCAATTCCTCTAATCCAGCGGAATATCTTAGCAAAAGCATAAGTTATAACGGTAAAGCCATGATGAACTGGAGCCTTTGCGGCGAAATGAAAAAAATCGTCACAGGGAAAGAAAGCCAGTTTGAGAAGGACATCTACCGCGGTCCCAAAATCACCCTGACCGACGGCAAAACCACATTCAATATAACCAGGGAATTCAACGCGGCACGCAATGAACTGGCACAGTTCGTTACTGGGAACAAGGAGATGACATACGAAAAACTCGAGACTGCTGACAAAAACAAGGTACACCTGCTTATGGCCTTGGTCAGCCAGGAAACGGAAAAGGCAAGCGAAAATGGCTTGCAGCATGCGCTGCATCCAAGGGAAAGCGAGGATGGAGTCTTGATGGACGGTGACAAATTCAACCGTGGCCCCAGGACCTATACGATTACAAAAATGGAGGACGGTGGTATTTCCCTCCATTACACAACGGACAAGCCCATAATTGGTATCCATCCCGATTATACGAATGATGATTTTTCCGTGGGCGAGGGCAGCAAGTTCACGTGCGCCTTGGACTACACTTTGAAAGGCACAGAATTCCAGCGTCTTTCAGAACTGGACTACACAAAGTTCGATGACACCGAGGCAAGCAAAGTCTTCAACAAGATGATGGAAATGCCCGATGGCAGCAGACAATATGCAGAGCACAAATTGGAAACGGCTGTGGATACCTTTACCCAGGAATTCAAGATCGATGCCACCTGCAAGATGGATTTCAACATGAAGCTGATGCCTACAAACGAGGAATTGATTGCGTGAAGTGGAGGAAAACTCGAATATTTATATGAGGAATGATAATGGAACTAAATGAACTCATACCCGCCTTTGCGGCAAAACTGGGAATAGAGGGCCTAGAGGTCAAGGATGGTTCCTGCTCTCTGGAAATTGATGGCATCCCCATGGAAATGGTAGAGATGCCTGAAGGCAAGGCAATGGTGCTGACCGCTATCATCGGGCCGCCCCCCCTGGAGAAGACCGAGGACTTTTATGAGTTGCTTCTTCAGGCGAATGCGGAATCACTGGGCATGCAGGCCATGGCTTTAGGGAAACTGCCCGATTCCAGCGACCTGATCCTCCAATGGCGTCTCCCCACGCATGACCTACAGTTGGAGTCTTTCTGCACGGAACTGGAAGCCTTCGTAAACAAAGTAGAGCAATGGCGACAGGCACTGGAAGACTTCCGCCCCGCCGCAGAAGAAGCCGCAATTATGGATGAAGATGCTCCCATTATGGGACTGCCGAATTCAGGCTACATCAGCGTTTAGGAGACACCGTCTAGTAGTCAACTAGACCCGCAGGAAGCCGAAATCAGACGGAGCGCTGTTTTCGGCTTGTTTGGAATTATTCCCATCCTCCTCTATAGAAAGGGAAAGGGCGCTTGCCACCGCGATAGCAGCATCGGCGAAAGCGAGGATGAAATTGCCGAGTTTTTCCGCCGTCAGTCCTTCAAAAGGCACGAAGCGGGAAAGGACCAGTGAGTCGTCGAAGAGTCCCAAGAAATTGCCGTGCGTCCCCTTGCCATGACAGGCAAGTTCCAGTGCCTTGTGCATCTGGGCTGGCGATAGTTCCTCTGTGAGTTTTGCAAAATAGTGTAGCACTAAGCCGGATTTCGTAGATTTTTCTGCGTAATCCGGCTTGATTTTTGGCGATTTAGTGCTACATTTTTATTGTAGTTCTAAAGGAGTACTTTACACAAGCAGGAGACAGGCATGGCAAGACCACTTTTGATTGACGGCAAGTTCCCAATGCGCATTTTCACGAACAACGGCTACCGCTATGCGGTTACCAGGAACTCCGTCCGCAAGGCGGACCGCAGGTACACCCATCCGCAGAAGTTGTGGGGGACGGTGGACGAGGACCTGAATTTCACTCCCAACAGCCGGTTTCTTGCCTTGAGCGACGAGGAACGCGCCGCCATTCTGATACCTGAAAACTGGAAAATCGCGCATGACGGGGCAGGCGTCCCCGCTGGACGCGGCCGTCCGTCATACGATGGGGCAAGCGCCAGCCTTCTTTACGGACATTCATGGTTTCTCGAGATGCTGTCCGCTCAGTGCGGCCTCAGGGACGACCTGGAGCACGTGTTCGAGAGTCACGACATGGCGGACAAGGTTCTCACGCTTGCATACTACTCGCTGCTCTGCGGCGGCTCGTACAGCCATCTGGCCGGCGAGCAGGCCATCGCCTGGTTTCCCTGCGGCGATACGATTTCCGCGTGGGAGGCCACCCGCCTGACGGCCTCCATAACCGAACAGCACAGGCAGGCGCTTTTCCGCTGCCGCCGTGCCAGGAGCGAAGCGAAGTCGTGGCTTGGCGTCGACTCAACCAGCTTCACCTGCTACGGGAGGCATCTTGCCGACGCGAGGCGCGGGAAGAACAAGGAGCACGACCATGCGGACCAGATAAACGAGCTTGTCATATACGATTTTTCTGGCGGCGCCCCTGTCTATTACCGCAGAATGCCTGGGAACATGCCCGACACGCGCTCCATGCGAGTCACCATGGAGGAGCTCAAGGCCAATGGCTTCTCCAACGTGCGTCTTGTCCTGGACCGCGGATA
>JAGCTA010000084.1 GCA_017963875.1 Victivallales bacterium
TCATGGCAAGTTCAAGCACACGTCCTTCAAAACGGATTTCATCGACTCCAGGCGTTACGACACATGCGGGCGTAAGCACAACCTTGCCATTGACGCTGACGCGCCCCTCCACGATAAATTCCTCGCATTTACGCCGTGCCCCCAAGCCTGCTGCGGCCATGAATCTCGCCAACCTCATGGATGAATCCTCCGCCATAGTCCTCCAAATCCCTATTTGTCCAGAAGTTGCCTGACCTTCTTTGCCAAATCCGCTATTTTGTACGGTTTCCTGAGAAATCCCTTCGCACCAGCCTCCATCACATAATGCGCGTCTTCCTCATCGACATAACCGCTGGACATCAGCACCTTGACATTCGGGTCAAGTTTCTTGAGGCATTCAAATGCCTCGCGACCATTCATTTCAGGCATCACCATATCCATGATGACCAAATCGATTCCGCCTGGATTGCCGCCATAGACTTCAATCGCCTCGCGACCATTCGACGCAAGCACAACCGTATAGCCTAAATTCATCAGCATATCAATGACGACATCCCAGATCATATCCTCGTCATCGACCAAACGGATGGTCTCATTCCCCCCGACAAGTGTCTCCTGAACGGTTGATTGGCTCCCCCCCTCACGCCCAAGCAACAGCCTGATACACGGAGCCCCATTCGGCAATTCACCTAGCATCATTTCACCATCATGACGCCACAGAACGCCAACCCAGCACATGAGGTCGGACAAGGGCAATTTCATGGGCACGCACGATGCCAGCAAATCTCCCACGCTACGGTATTCGACTTCTTCCTCCGCACCTCCACTAATAAAGTCTATACAAACATAGTCGCCTGAATTGCAATCCGAACCCATTTTATGCAATTCGATGTCATTGAACTGCGTCTCCTGAGCGACAACGGTTATTTCCTCTGCATCTCCAAGGGCCTCAAGCATTTGGAAAAATGTCTGCTGCAACTGGGGAATATCTCCCAATATTGTCATTTGAGACGGACATACCAGTTCATACCGTTTGTTCTCCTGCGAATGAAGCCCCCTGCAACGATGAATCACTCCATTCAGCAATGCCTGAAGCCCCGTGCAATCCCCCTTTTCACCTATGGTGTCATCACTGCGAAGCACGGATGAAAGCGCGCTCAGTTGCCCGACCAATACCTGGCAGCGATTCAGAAAATCCTCCGCGCGACTGTTGGATTCCACTTCGTCCAACAGGAAGTCCTGATAACTGACAAGTCTTTTCGTGCCAATGGACATGAGGCGAACGCATCCCTGCACATACGCCGTCAGTTCCTTCAGTTTCTCACTGTCACTCAAATCGTCTGAAGAATATTTAAAACCGCCATTCTGCATCATCTGTTTGCCCTCCGCAGGAAGTCCATGTCTATAATTCATTTACCTATAAATTAACCCACAGTCGCACAAATCCTAGCAAATGCCGCACTTTTTTATGTCTTCATGAATCTTGGAACGCCATTTTGCCGTCGTATATTATGATATGATTAATATTCTACTTCACATTCACGCAACCATCATCCTGAATTCATTCATCACCAGTCATGCTCAAAGCCTGTTTTTTCGACCTGGACGGCACACTCATTGATTCCGAACCAATCTGGATTGAAGCCATTGTCAGCGCCCTCCGCACACGTCATATCAACACGACGTTTGAGGAAATCCAGGAGTTCGAAATCGGCCATTCCTGGCCTGAAATCTTTTCCGTCATCAAGCAGCGCTGGCCCGATGCCTTCGCCGAGATCCATGAAATGGAAAAGAACACAACTGCGTACTACGAATCTGTCATCCGTTCGCGGGACATCGCCATTTATCCGTCCATGGAACTGCTGAAACGGCTGTCTTCGGATGGTCTGTGCATAGGAATCGTCACGGGTTCAGTCAGGTCGAGAGTCATCCAGGTCCTCACCCACTATTCGCTCACTCAATTTGTCAATCTCGTTGTTTCCTGCGAGGACTATGTTCATGGCAAGCCTGCCCCAGACTCCTATCTTCTGGCTGCGGCAAAAGCGAATGTCGCCCCAGTGGATTGCTGCGTGTTCGAGGATGCGACAACAGGAATCCTTGCTGCAAAAAACGCTGGAATGAAATGCGTCGCCCTTGCAAAGACATCTGAACAGCGTCAGGAATTCCAGTCAATTGCAGATGTCGTCCTGGATTCTCTGGCATCCGTTTCATTGGACAGTCTGTGAAAATCGTCCGCATACGTTGTCCCATTGGAAGCGTATTTTGGTTTTTTCTTTAAAAAAAACGCTCAAATAGATTGTTTTTTGCCGTTTGCAATATAAACTAAAGTCAATGAATCAACAACTGGAATCATCTCGTCAATCTAGTCTAGAAAATATGAAAGGAGAACTTACTATGAGACTAGTCAAATGCCTTGCTCTTGTCGCCACCATTTCCATTTCCGTCGTCCTCTGCTCCTGCACAACCAGGAAATACGCTCCTCTCAGCGCAGGAATAATGAATGAAAGTTATTCAATGGGAAACTACAAGGCGGAATTCAACACCTCGCTCTTTTTCCTCGACAAGGCTGTTCGCCGCGCATGCGCACGGGCACATCTGACCAAAACCGAACACGCATATCGCACGAATTCATGTGAATACAGATTTTTCGACATCGACAAGGTTCCGCTGGAAATTGTCATCACAACTCTTGAAGACACCACTGGAATCAAGATTCGCGTCGGTCGCTGGGGAGACAACGAAGCCTCTCAGAAACTGCTCGTTGCCATTGATGAAGAACTCCGTCTGCTGACACAGGCACCGCCAATTGAGAAATAATTTTTCTTTCACTGGTTGTGTTCACAGATCACCGCTCCAAACTCTGTCGGATGCGTCCGAGGGCATCCTCCAGTCACCACGTGGAGAAAGCGCAATGGTGCCGACCTTTGGGCCGTCAGGCATACAGGAACGCTTGAACTGCTGGCTGAAAAAGCGTTTCAGAAAACGCTCCAATGTTTCAGAAATGAGTTTCTCTCCGTAGACATCTCCCCATGCCCCAACTGCCAGCGCCTTGATCTTTGACGGAGACGCCTGATATTTCATGAAATGGTAGAGGAAAAAGTCGTGTAATTCGTATGGACCGAGTATTTCCTCTGTCTTTTGTTCTATGGAGCCGTTGGGATCGGGCGGCAGGAGTTCTGGACTCACAGGGGTTGCAATGATGTCGCGCAAGACTTTTGCAAGTTCACCACCCTTTTCCTCCGCGACCGTTTCGAGCATGAAACGAATCAAGGTCTTGGGAATGGAGCAATTCACACCGTACATCGCCATGTGGTCGCCGTTGTAGGTACTCCAGCCAAGCGCTATTTCGGAAAGATCGCCTGTGCCTATGACGATACCGTCTGTCTTGTTGGCGATATCCATCAGAATTTGTGTGCGCTCGCGCGCCTGGACATTTTCGTACGTGGTATCCAGTACAGCAGAATCGTGTCCGATATCGCGAAAATGCAGCAATGCGGCCTGAGTGATATTGATTTCCTGCAAATCCACATTCAGTGCGTTGCAGAGCATTTCTCCATTGCCTCGAGTCTTGCCAGTGGTGCCAAATCCAGGCAAAGAGAAGGCCTGGATTGCCTTTTTCGGCATACCGAGCAAATCTGCGCATTCGCATGCGACCAACAACGCAAGGGAGGAATCCAAACCGCCAGACACACCGAGCACCATGGTTTTGGCATGACTGGCAACGACACGCTTGGCGAGACCTGCGCATTGAATCTGGAGTATTTCCCTACAGCGTTCGCGCCGTTTCCCTTCTGGCGGCACCAGTGGCCTCTTGGGATTCCATGCAAACTCCCAGTCAGGTGCCTGCGACACATCAGGGATCGCCACGGTACGAAAAAACATCCCTGGCGGCAATGGATTGTCACGGAAACTGCTTTCGGAAAGCCGTGCCGCAGTCAGTCTTTCAAAGTCGATATCCGCAAAAATCAAACTTTCCTCTCGTTGGAAACGAGTACTTTCGGCGGTGATACGACCATTGTCGGCGATTATCGAATGCCCGCTGAAGACCACGTCGGTGGTCGATTCTGTGACTCCCGCAGATGCTAGGACATAAGCACCCAAAATTCGGGCACTCTGTTGTTTTACAAGTTCACGCCGATAGTCAGCCTTGGCCACAAGTTCCGTCCCCGCTGATGGGTTGAAGACGGCGAGCGCACCGCCAAGCGCAAGATAGGAACTTGGTGGCAAGACGCTCCACAAGTCTTCACAAATCTCCACTCCAAACCGAAATCCCCTGCCGTCGTCAAAAATGAGATCGGTTCCGAACGGCACAATCTCCCCCTCAATGGCGACAGAACCTCCAACACAACCTCTTCCCGATTGGAATTGCCGTTTTTCATAAAACTCCCGATAGTTGGGAAGCACCTGCTTCGGAATGGCACCAAGAATCCGACCTCCTCCTAGCACAAATGCCGTATTGAAGAGATTGTCTCGGACAGCTAGCGGCGCACCGACGACCATCAGCGTGTTTTTTTCAGCAGTTGCATCGGCAAGAACGCGTAGTCCCTCAAGTGCTGCTTTTTGCAAAATTGGATGAAAGAAAAGATCGCCTGCGCTATATCCTGTCAATGCGAGTTCTGGGAATATCACTGCCGCAGTGTTTTTCGAGCACGCCTGATTATACAGGCGCAGTATCTCCTTCTTATGGAACTCGACATCGGTCACGTCAACCTGTGGCGATGCCGCCGCCACACGATAAAAACCGAACATAACGCGTATCCTCCATCAAAAGCAAAACAAACCAACAGTCATTCATTCGGGAAAATCTGGAATCCAGCATAGGCGTCATTGCCATGTTCCACGATGTCCAGTCCCTTGAATTCCTCTTCTGGTGTGATTCGAAAGCCAATGGTCTTCTTGATGACAACGAACATCAGCAGCCCCAACCCGAATGCCCAAGCAAATGTGCAGCCTGCACCTAGCAGTTGGATTCCAAGTTTATGGAATCCACCGCCATAGAACAACCCAGTATTGGCTTCTCCGATCTCAAGCACGGCCTCCGCGTTGAAGAACCCGCAGGATATCGTTCCCCATAGACCGTTCATCGCATGGACACTGACAGCGCCGACTGGGTCATCGATGCCCAGACGGTCGAGAGTCAATACACTGAATACCACGAGAATGCCCGCTATCGTTCCAATGATGATTGCCGCCACAGGCGTTACAGTATTGCATGGTGCGGTAATCGCCACCAGACCCGCCAAAGCGCCGTTGAGCGTCATGGACAAGTCTGGCTTCTTCATGACAATCCACGCTGTTAGCATCGCAGAAATCATTCCAGCGACTGCTCCGAAATTCGTAATCAAGGCAATCCGCCCAATGTCTCCGATACCCGCCGTCGTGGAGCCTGGATTGAAGCCGAACCAACCAATCCATAGAATAAGCACACCAAGCGTCGCGATGACAAGATTGTGACCAGGAATCATGTTAGGTTCGCCGTCGGGATTGTATTTTCCGATACGAGGCCCCAGCACAATCGTCCCTGCCAAAGCCAGCCAGCCACCGACGCTGTGTACGACGTTTGAGCCAGCAAAGTCTGTGAACCCCAAGTTGCCAAGCCAGCCAGCCGCTTCCGCATTGAACAGGCTACCCCATGCCCATTTGCCAGAAATCGGATAAATGAATGCGCTGACAAGGACAGAATACATCAAATAGGCGGAAAACTTCGTCCGCTCCGCGACTGCCCCTGAAACGATGGTCGCAGATGTCGCGGCAAACATCGTCTGGAAGAACATGAATGTCCAGTTCCAGTCAGCCGCTCCATGAAGCGAACTCATGAGCCATCCGTCCGTGCCGATAAGGCCGTAGGCCGTCTTGCCAAACATAAATGCCGAACCGATTAGGAAGAACGCGATGGAGCCTAATGCAAAGTCCATCAAGTTTTTCATCATGATATTGGCGGCGTTCTTTGCGCGTGTCAAGCCTGTCTCCACCATGGCGAAGCCCGCCTGCATGGCGAAGACCAAAATGCCGCCGAGAATCGTCCAGACAATGTTCAAGTTGATTTGAACCTGTGCCGCCCCCATGTTTTCTTCAGCAGCGCAAAGTTCTGTCGTTCCGCAAATCAACAAAAGCAGAATTCCCATTAGTATTTTCATGTCTCCATTACTCCTATCCAATCGCTTCGCTGCCACGTTCACCCGTACGGATACGGATGCATTCATCCATGGGGAGAACGAATATTTTGCCGTCTCCGATTCGTCCTGTACGAGCACCTTCACATATTCCCTCAATGGCCGTCTCGACAAAATCGTCGTTAACCGCAATGGCAAGCCGTATCTTCTTTAGCAGGTTGACCTCTCGCAAGGTGCCGCGCCAGACATGGACATATCCCTGCTGCTGACCGCAACCCAGCGCGTTGGTAACGGATATCTTGAAGACTTTGCGGGCATACAATGCCTGCTTGACTGGATTCAGGCGGTCAGGCTGAATATACGCGATGATGAGTTTCATAAGTATTCTCCTGGTAAATGTTTCCTTCACAATCCCAAACCATGCACGTACGCTGCATGTTATGTAATTGCTTGTTTTAATTTTAGCAATTATCATGCCAAAAAACTCAAGTACTCAAGTATGCGCAAAAAAAGGGAAAAGCTTTACATTTTATGTAAAAAACTTATATACCATGTAACTCATGATTTGTAACGTTGTATTTCCACACCAAGACCTATAAACCGTAACTTTTAGTGTTCAGGAAGAATACATTCCCTAAACACTAAAAGTTGCGGGTAAATCATCTTCACGTCTCTCGTCTCGAGTCTCATGTCTCGAGTCTCATGTCTCGCGTCTTGTCTCGCGTCTGGCGTATCTCCAATGCCACCCGCATGGGGACGAACAGAGTGTTTTCCCGTGTGCTGGAATCGTAAAAACTTACGGCAAAACAGGGACGGTCGGGAAGGAATCGCCCAATTCGGGATCGGGATCGCAACGGTCCGCAATGCCCCAGCGGCGACTCAGAGGCCACCATACAAAACCTGGCGTGCCAACAAGATTGCGCCTCGGAACACTGCCAAACCAACGGCTGTCCCAACTATTCTCGCTATTGTCGCCCATCATAAAATATTCGCCTTCAGGAACTTCAAAAGTATCCTCATTATTCTTGAGATAAGCCGCGCCACCACCAGTAAAGCCCAGTTGTTTGTTCGGCACCATGTGCGCGTAGCCACGGTAACCACCCTTCATCGAATACATGCGTTCAAACCCAGGGTGGACCGTCCCGTCCATAAGATGGAACTCCGTATCGCCTTTTGCCTTCACATACAACTTCCTGTCGCGAATCTGCAATGTATCCCCAGGAAGGCCGACAAGGCGTTTAATATAGTAACTCCCGCCAAACGGCCGCCCATCCGTTGAAGTCAGCCCAGCCGTCATGAACACCATCGGTTCACCTCGCTTCGGCTCGCTGAAGACAAGCCCCAAACGATTGACAAACAAATGATCCCCAGATTCGGCATAGCCACGAACGACGACATCCCCCTTGACAAAATCATATCCATGCCCTTCCTGATGCAGATAATAGCGAATGACCATCTTCTTGACATCCTCTGCAGGAAGATCAAAGGAATACTTGTCCTTGCCAATCATAAAAGAAGTCACGGGGCGTCCAGAAGCGTTTTTACCTGTCTCAAGTGTATTCCAATCCAATTTTCCATTCGATTCGACAAACACCATCTTCACGTGCCCACCATAATCCACATACTGCAACAGCGGATCGCCCTTGATCATATCCAGCGGGCCAATCTGCGCAATGCGCGTCCTGTAATCATCAATCATTGAACGCGTCTGGTCCACCGTGCCTGGAAAACGATATTCCACTGGCCCGATACGGAAAGAGGATTCAGGCAGGAAAGGCATATTGCCGCTGGACGGCCTCAAACTATCCCAATCAAGATGTCCGTCCGCCAAGGCGACAATATCCACTGCGCTTCGGCTGAAATTCCAGTAGGAGAAAAAACGGCTCAAGGGATTCTTGCTAGGAGCCGTCTCCGTAGAACGGAAGTGAATGCCATAAAGGGTAGGCTGCATGCTTCCCGTGGGAATCTTGAACGGTTGAATAAAAAGTGCGCGCACGCCAAAAGCCACGCCAAGCGCCACCACGAGGATTTCCAGATGCTCCCTTATCCAAGCATAGTCTTTGGCTGGCGGCAAATGCTTCATTTGTCCCTTGGTCAGTTTAGCCAGTGATTTCTCGACCGTTTCTGCATCTCCACCGCATCTTGCATCATGTATTTCCCTGATGGCATCCTGCAAGCCCTGCACATACTTATCCTGCAAAATATCTCGGTCACGAAGCAATTGGTCTTTGTAATGTTTCTCATAATCACGCAAAATCAGACGCTTGCGTCCAAGAGGCGAATTGCAGAATTTCCTGATGGAGTTGCCAAAGAAAAAATAGACCACAGCAAGGTCGACAAGTATTATCACTATCAAAGGCATCGTCTGTTCTCTTTGCAATAAGATGTATAATTATGTCCGATGAAGCTGCCTTTCATCGGATACGTTGGACATCATTTCTCACGGTCATCATTGGAACGAAGCACGGCGACAAACGCCTCCTGCGGAATATTGACATTGCCGATTTCCTTCATCCTCTTCTTTCCTTCGCGTTGCTTGTCAAGCAATTTCCGTTTTCGGGTAATGTCACCTCCGTAGCACTTTGCCAACACATTCTTACGCAACTGCCTGACATCCTCACGCGCGATAATTCGCCCTCCTATGGCTCCCTGAATGGCGATTTTGAACATCTGCGGAGGAATGGCGTCCTTCAGTCGGTCGCATATCATCCGCGCCCGTGCCACGGCACGATCTGCATGGCACAGCGAAGCAAACGCGTCAACAGGCTCGCCATTGACAAGGATTTCCAGTTTTACCGTCGGCGCTGGTTCATAGCCGTCTGGCTCGTAATCCATGCTGCCATAGCCACGCGTACAAGTCTTCAGTTTATCATAGAAATCCAGAACGATTTCATGCAAAGGCATCCGAGCCGTCATCATGATATGCAACTGGTCTACTGTATCCGTCTTAAGGCAGATCCCCCGTTTATCAAGGATCAAATTCATGATAGACCCCATATAAGTCGTCGGCGAGATAATCTGCGCCTTGATCATCGGCTCTTCAACGTGGTCTATCGTGCTGGGGTCTGGCATATATAGCGGATTGTCAACCTCCTTCATCGTGCCATTCTTCATAAAGACATGGTAAACGACACTAGGGTACGTCAGCAGCAAATCCATGTTATATTCACGGCTCAGGCGCTCCTGAACGACATCCATGTGCAACAGTCCAAGAAATCCGCAGCGGAATCCCGCCCCAAGGGCAATGGAGCTTTCTGGCTGGGCAACAAACGCGGAATCATTCAGTCGCAGTTTCGCGATATTAAATTTAAGTGCTTCGTAATCAGCCGAATCAATCGGATAGATGCCACTGAAGACCATCGGACGAACACGCTGAAAACCAGGCAACGGCTCAGAACAACTCTTCACGGCATGCGTTATCGTGTCGCCGACATGGATGTCCTGAGGCGTCTTGATTGACGTGATGACATATCCTACCTCGCCGCTACGCAATTCTTCTGACGGCTTCATGCCAGGGCTGAAGAACCCGACTTCCTTGACTTCTGCCTCCTGCCCCGTGCTGAACATCTTCAAATGGTCACCTGCCTTGATGCTTCCATTGACGACGCGGACATAGACGACAACACCACGGAATACATCATAGACAGAATCAAACACCAATGCCTGCAACGGCACATCATCGTCCTTTGGCGGAGGAATTCTCTCAATGACTGCCTCCAGCAAATCCTCGACGCCCACACCGCTGCGCGCGGACACCTGAAGGACATCCTCCTTTGGAATGGCAAGCAATTCCTCGAACTGCTCCAAGCACATAGGAATATTCGCAGCTGGCAGGTCGATTTTATTGATGACTGGAATAATCGCCAGATTCTGCCTCATCGCCAGATTGACATTCGCCATGGTCTGCGCCTGGACACCCTGGGCTGCATCCACAAGAAGAATCGCACCCTCACAGGCGGCAAGGCTTCTACTGACCTCGTAGGAGAAATCAACATGTCCAGGAGTGTCAATCAGATTGAACTCGTATGTGCCGCCATTGCGCGACTCGAAGCGCATCCGCACAGGATGCGACTTGATGGTAATGCCGCGCTCCTGCTCCAAATCCATCGCGTCCAGAACCTGATCGTGGAACGTACGTGTCTCAATGGTTTTTGTATGCAGCAGAAAACGGTCTGCCAAAGTGGACTTTCCATGGTCAACATGCGCCACAATGCAAAAATTACGGATGTTCTTCAAATGTTCGCTCATAGCCATTCCAAATTCAACATAGCAAGCATCTCGACAGCATCATCGCCTGCGAAATTCAGTGTTTTCCCAGACGCCGAATCGCGACAAGGCCGCCAATCAGATACAGCAGATTCGGTATCCAGATGATCCATTCAGGATGGAGTTTCGGATACGCTTCCAGACGGTCAGCCAGAAGCATGAATACATAAAAGCCCAACGCCAGCACGACGCATATCAGCAACCCAACCGACAGTTCACTGCGTTTGCCTCTGATGCCAAACGGCAATCCAAGCAACAAAAAGGAAAAAGCGGACATGGACAACGAAACCCGCCCGTGGAAATCAAGAAGCAACGGCGTTATGTCATTGCCGTTCTCGGCTTCCAGCCGCATCCGACCGAAAAGCATGTCCATCGTCATGTATTTGGATTTGCGCATCAATTCCCTTTTGTCAAGTGAATCACCATAATCGACAGGCAATTCAAGTTCGTATGCGCGCAGATTCGCTCTGGAGGACACAGTCTCCCCAGAGAAATCCAGTTCTGTCAATGACGCGCGGGTAAAAGTGACCATCAGCAACCGCTCTTCAAAATCCGCCTCTATCCGTCCACGCTCTGCTACGACATCGACCACACCGCCGTTCTTCTGGCGGAGAATCAGGTGAACCCCCAGCAAATCATCGCCGTCACGCCCTTCAATGCGCAACTGGCAATTCTGCGAGATGGAAGTGAACGTCCCTGGTTCCAGTAAGGTTAGCGGGGCGCTCGCCAATGCCTTCCAGCGAAGACGAGTAGCCTCGTAGCGGCAAATCGGCGAGATGACAAGGGAAAGCGAAAGGCAGATGATGCAGCAGATGAAACTCAATATCAACCCCGGTGCGATTATCTGCCAGAGGCCCACGCCACTCGCCTTCAATGCGCTGATTTCATTGTCAGACGACATCCGCCCAAACACCAGCACCGTTGACACAAGCACCGAAAGCGGCAGCGTAAACCGCAGCATGTCAGGAACCATATACAGGACAAATCTCACCAGCAGGCCGATACGCACTCCCTTTGTCAGCAACTCGAAAGCACGGAAAAAATGCCCAGACAGCATGACAAAAGTCAATACGCCCAATGCCAGAAGCATACTGACAAGGAGGCTGCGACCTATGTACCAGTTGATTGTCTTCATTCACATCAAATTGACAGATACCCCGCTGTGTCAGTAGGTAAAGCCAATCGTGAAATGGAAACGACCGCTCTTGCCTTCCAGATGGTCATAACTCTCGGCTATTGGATGACCATAGTACAGGCTGATCGGCAACGCCTTGAACTGTACACCGACGCCGATGCTCATGCATAAATCAGAATCCCAGTCAAAACTGTCATACCAGACATTGCCGACATCGTAGAAGACGCTTGCAAACATGATGTCTTTGATTGGCTGGAGCAATTCAACCGTTCCCGTGACCATGGTATTGCCTCCCAACGGATCCTCATAACGGTCAACAGGAGACACGTCGCGGCGCTTGAAGCCGCGAATCGTCCCTATGCCGCCGCCAAAATAACGGTCGAAAATGGCAACCTTGTCATCGTCAGTGGAAGCGGAACCGCCAAGACCAATTTTAAGAATCTGCTCGGTGGGCAGTTTGAAATACTTTGAAAAGCCGAGATTAAAACGGAAATAATCCTCATAACTACCAAGTGCCTTCGTGACATATTCCGTCTGGAACTCAAAGATTGAGCCGCTCGTCGGGAAACGGAACGTGTCTCTCTTGTCTCGAATGACGCGCCAGATCAGGCGATTCGCCCATTCGGAGCCCTCCTCGTCCGCGATGACGCGGTCACGTATGAAATCGCCTTTTTTATCATCCCAGTCGATGTTGTCATCATTATGCTTGTCGCAATCGGAAATACGGATGTATTCGAATCGGACACCGACGCCCATGCGCCAGTTTTTCTCCCTGACAACCCCTGGAATGATGATGTCAAACGGCCAGGAGAGCATGAACTGAGTTCCAATGTTTCTTTGGTCGTATTCATCCTCAAAGCGATTCCGCAGGAATAGTTCCGTACTCAGCGACAGACGTCTGTCAAGAAACCATGGCTCCTCAAGGGAGACGATGAAATTCGAGACGTCGTTACCCAACTGCACACGTGTGCGGAAACGCTGTCCGCCGCCTTTTGGAGGCCATTCCAAGGCCAGCAGCCGCTGAAGATCAAAGTTCGTTTCCGTGAACTCGAACTGCCCCAAAACGGAA
>JAGCTA010000085.1 GCA_017963875.1 Victivallales bacterium
CGTATCGTGGCACGCCCCGTGACAGGATTATGCTTCCTCTTGTCAAGGCTTTTGCCTATTTGGGGAAGGGTGATGAGGAAGGATTCCGCGTGGAGTTGTTTCGTTTGCGTGAGAGTCAGCAGGCCGCGATGGACGCCAATGAAAAGTTTCTGAAAAATGAGGAGGAACGCCTTGAAAAGGAAAAAGCGGATAATCCAGATGCGGCGGGAAGCGTTGATCAGGAGGGCATGTTGCGAAATGAACAGAATGCGGCTATCCAGACGAGCCTTGCCCAGACACGCAATCTGGCTCATTCAGGATATGGCAACTGCATGAATCCTTTTGCCGTCTTTATGTCTGCGTATGGTTTCGCACGGGAGAATGATTTTGAGAACGCGCTTGTTGACTACCAGCGTTTGTTCAAGATTATGCCAGCGAACCAAATGGTTCAGCAGTATCTGGCAACGACTTTGCGGCGTACAGGGCGGGAGGTGCCTGCGGAATTGGCGACTGTGCCTTCACTTGATTTCGTGTCAGGGCAGGGGACGGTGCTCGTCGTTTTCGCCAATGGTCGTGGGCCTGCGTTGCGCGAGGTGTCACTGCATATTCCCATCATCATTCCACGGCATTCCTCGCTGGTGTCGGCGGCTTGGCCTGTCTGCGAGTATTACCAGGCGCCATTCAGCACTGCCATTGCAACAACGGATGAAAAGACGTTTTCAACAGTCACGATAGCGGCCATGGATGCAATTCTGGCACAGGAATACACCCAGGCGTTTCCGTCGATGATAACACGCATGATTGTCAATGTGGCAGTAAAGGAGATTGCCTACCAATTGGCAATGGAAAGCGTGCGGAATTCTGACCCATGGACGAAACTTTTCGTGGATTTGTTTGGAACTACTTATAAACTGACGTTTAACACTGCGGATACACGTTGTTGGGAAACGTTGCCAAAGGAGTATCAAATTGCGGAATTCCCCATGCCCGCAAACAGAAAGTTGAGAATCACGACAGATGGGAGAAATGCCACGGACATCAGTTTCCCTGACAATGCGAAGTCTGCCATCATATATGTGAATGCGCCAAGCCTTAATGGCGCTGTGTTCACATGCCGTGTGTTTCCGATTACAACCCATTAAAAAAGGAGAAGTCAATTATGTCTAAAAGTCTTTTGAACATTGGAATTCTAGTTGCACTGTTTTTTGCAGCAGGTTGTCAAAATACTGTGAATACAGTGGAGAATGACGCGAAGAGCGCACAGCCGAATTACATCCAGGACCGTCGTTTTGTGACGGACGGTTTCCTGTACCGTCGCTTAAGATTGTTGTCAGTCAATGTCGGGCAGGCTCCAGAAGGGAACACCACTGTTGAAGTCTCGGCCGTGAACATGCGTGTGACTGGTGCCGCGCAAATCTGGAGTTGGTGGACGCGTGAAGATCCCTATCCTGTCGATTATAAATTCTCATGGGTGGATGAGCAGGGGATGACTGTTGAAACGCCGTTGTCCATTTGGAAACGCGTGCTTGTCTATCCAGGCGAGACCGTGCACTTCAAGGCTGTCGCCCCCGATTTGAGATGCAAGGATTTCGTCCTGAATCTGAAGGAAGCGGACAGGCACTGATGGAGATTTGAGTTAAGTTTTAATAATTGTTTTGCTGTTTTAAATGCCAAGGGAGCACAACCATGAAATTGAACAAAATGTTGATCGGCGCACTCGCCTCTTCGATCTTACTGGCAGGATGCGCTACCACGCAATCAGGCTATGTCGATGCGAATGACACGACCATCGCCGCAAAGAACAAGAACCGCATGAGTTCCTCTGACTGGGTTATCATCAGCCAGGAGGCAGGCAACGCAATGCTGACTTCACCGCTGTTCCAGGAATACCTTGAGGCATTCAAGATCGATGCAACGGCCGCATTGAAGGAGGCCGAGGCGGCTGGGGAAAAGGTGACGACCCGCGAAAAACTTGTGGCCGCGAAACCTGTTCTCATGCTTTCGACTATTCAGAACAACACGGGCGAGCACATTGATTCCAAGTTGATGACGGAACGTTTGCGCGAGGTACTGTTCAATAGTGGAAAGGTGCGCTTTACCACTTACGCAGCAGGAGAGGGACAGAACATCGACGAGGCCTCCGCTGGCGCACGTGCGCTTGTCTATGACCCGAATATCAAACGCCGTACTCTCAAGACGACAAATTCCGTCAATGCATACGACCTTTCCCTCGGCGGCTCTATCATCAAGCAGACGGCGCAAGAGGGGCGTCTGAATGAAATTTCCTATACTTTTTCCCTGACGTTGACCGATACTGCCACAGGCGAAGGCGTCTGGACCTACACGAAGGAAATCAAACGCCAGCATCTCCAGGGCGGCATCGGCTGGTAGTTCCCCGCTGATTTGATTCAGAGAGTGTTAGAAGATTCGGGGCGCGGACGCTTGTCCGTTATCCCGAACACAACGCGCCCGCCGCTATGGTTGGACAAGGCGCAGATGTACTTGGCGTGCGTGTCTCGAACTAGAAGGTGTTGTTCGCCTCATTGAATTCAACATTTTCGCCTTCCTTAGCGTTTAGCAATTCGGCTATGGTTATCTGTCCTCCGTGGGTGGATTATCTTTTTTCAGTCACACGTCTATAAGATAATCCATCGCGGGCAGATTTCTTCTTGGATGGTCGTTAAATTGGTTCAGTGTTTCTATACCCAAAGGCTATTACTTGTATTCTCAATTTGTCAAATAGAGAACCATCAAAGTCACTTCAATTGTGTCAGCGGAATCCAATAATAATCAAAGCAATAATGGAAAGATAATTGTAGCCATAAAAAAAACGCCATTAATATCATCAACAAATCAGGGTTTTCTATGGTCTTAATCAAAAAATAACTTTTCTTGAATGTCTGTTTTGTAGGATATAAAAAAAAGAGAACTCGAACGGGCAAGGTCAGAAGTAGCCATAATGAAATGCAAGTGCCGAACATGCTATAATGAAACGACGTTTGAATCGACAATGTGGAGGCCAGAACAAAGGCTCTAGTTCCACCACAGAGGGGACATACAAACCCTTGATGCCCGATAAAAGGCAACGTTGAAACATAATCAGGGAGCACACCCTTGGAAATATCGATATGCAGGGCGCGAAGCAGAAAGGCACCAAGAAGGTATAGAATATATGCCATTGCCTCGCGCCTAGCCCTCATGGAAGCGCAAGTGAAGACTGGACAGTTATTATTGTCCGTCAGAAGAACTCCCATGGACCGACACTTTGCCCAGCCTCAAGTTTCTTGCCAATTCTATTGGCATCAACCATGCCAATAATCCATGTCACAAGGCCAGAGGCTCCCCCCGTACATACACCAAGAATCATGCTTACAAGCAAAATGACACATCCCTTGCCGACCTGCCCCAAGTACATCTGTCCCAATCCTGTAAGGAGACAAGAAAGCAAAGTTGCAGTACTGGCCGACTTTCTATTTCCACTGATTTGCGTAGGCTGTTGTTGAAAAGGTTGTTGATTTACTGGAGCGGAATTGGCGACGGGAGCACCGCAGGCTGGACAATTGGTGACTCCATTTGGAACTTCATTTTCACAATAAGGGCATTTCATGATGGTAAAAAGATTGGTAAAGGGTTAATTCGTTAAGGGTTATATAGAAAAAAGACTAATTCGGTTGTTTACTATCGTAGGCTCTTCATCATCGCTTCACGCTTTTGGAAAGCGCGAAGCGCAACTCCAAGAGAGTTTGTTAGGTTTTCAGTTGTTGCATTCTGGTCTGTAGAAAGTCTTTCAAGTTCCATCAATTTGTCGCCGACTTCTTCGTCGATCTTTTCTCCACCAGGGACAGTATCAGCCGCGAAACGCGCAGCATCACGAAGTTGCTCGCATTGTCCTTGAGCAGATGCGTAAAATTCACTCCGTTGTTTTAGATTTTCGATGATATCATTGACAGTAAAACGGAAGTCATTTCTGGCAACATTTGCTTTTGCTGTTTTTGCCCCATTGGCTGCTATCGTCTCGCCCACAATTTCCGTCGACATGACAAGACCTAATACTATGACGGCTACCAACACTTGTATTGTCGCTAGTTGGGTATCCGTAATAGAAGAATGTGCGACTACCGTCATAATGAGAGCAAAGAAGAAATAAAGCGGAAGCAAAACTGTTACAACAATGCTCAAAGGCGAGGTCTTGGAATCCAGTTTTCTGATGTTTCCGCATAATTGTAAGACAAATAGCAATTCAGAAAGCAACAATGGTCCAAGGACAAACCAATTGCGGGCTGTTTGAAACTCACCCTCTTCGCAGCGAACATAGAACAGGACTATTGTCACAAGAATTGTAAGAACGCCAAACAGCGCAAAATGCATCAACTTATTGTTCATCTTGGTTTTCCTTAACTCTCTATTGTTTCAATTTTTGTGCCACAATTCGCGCAGAATTTCATTCCAGACGTCAACTCCATGCCACAAGATGGACAAGTCGTCTTCATTGGCTTCCCGCATGACGGACAGAATTTCATTCCGCCATTTACCATTGTACCACATGCTTGGCATTTGACTGGCATGGCACTTCCACACCTTGCACATTTCGTAGCATGTTCATCATTTGCCGCGCCACAATTCGGACATAGGAAAAAGGTCGCGCCGCAATTTGAGCAAAACTTCGAGCCCTTGGCATTCTTGTATCCGCATTTTGGACAGATTATCGATTCACTTTCTGGAGAAACGCTCATATCCTTTCCGCAAGAGGAGCAGTATTTGCCACCATTGCTATTCATTTGCCCGCAATGAGGGCATTTTTGTGCGTTTATATAAAGGTTTCCAGCCATCTGTTGGGTCATTCCCATCATTGTGCCACCCATGCCGAATCCCATACCCATGCCAAGACCCGCATTCATCACATTTCCTGCTCCAGGATTATTGGCCGCGCCTTCCATTGTATCAAAGGAACGTTTTTGCTGATAGTTGTAGCCTACAATATCCATCTCCGCGCGGGTGGCCATGGCTTTCTTCAAGGTTATGACGGCAGGATCATTTTCATCGGTCGAAATCGAGGCGACAGTGAAATGAGTCAACTTCAAACCGTACTCATCTATTACAGGGGCAATCTGTTTTTCAAGATAATCTCCAATTTCATGCATTTTCGCGGACATCATCAAAACAGATATATCTTTCTCAATTATATATTTTCCGATTGTGTCTCCGACCGTGCTTACAATGATTCCCTTGAAATACTCCGACAATGTTTTTTGTGTAAAAGCAGGCAAAGTTCCTACCATCTTGACTAAAAACTTCGTGGGATTTTCCACACTAATTCCATACTGTCCAAATGCCCTAACAGGCAAAATTATATGATATTTAGGATCCTCTACGCTAATGGGCATTGACGTACCCCATTTAACATCCAATTTGATGGCTTTGGAAACAAACCAGACTTCAGCGGTAAATGGAGAACGCCCAAAAGGGATTTTCAACAAAGAACTCAAAATTGGATAATTTTCCGCACTGAGTATATGTCGTCCAGCAGTGAATGGGCCAACGGCCTGACCTTCCTTAAAGAGCACTGCTTCCTGTGACTCATGGACTATCAATTGCGTCCATGTAGATAGTTCCGAAGATGGGTATTTCCATGCAAAAACACCTGGAGCCGCATCCCATTTTACAACATCAATAATTGCCATTGTTTTTTCCTTGCCTGCACACAAAAAAGAAAATCCCTTTTTCTTGGATTACTGAGGTATAGGAACAACCAACGAGAAAACACGAAAACAAACGTTCACAGCATGAGCGTGCCTAACGTGTGCCTGTTCGGAAGTACTAAAGTCCCTAATTTCAGTCATCCACAAAGCACAAATCCAGAGGCGATAGCCACTGGCTATATTAGATGAGAAACGCTAATTATCTGTGTTGAAAACTCCTTGCTTGAATGATGTCGCATAGCCGAATGCCACATAGACAGACGATAATATAGTGCCATAACATCCATTTGCTCACCATTTCGCGAAAAAAAGCGATATCCTGTTCAAAAATCTGCGATTCAAGTACCTGATTGGTTTGCAGGAAGCCAAATTTCTTTCGCTGTTCGTCCCAGTAACACTCTCTGACTATCGCTTCCTCTGTTTCAAACTTCAGGGATTATCCCGAAACTTTTAAATAATAATGACGTTATGTCAGTTGCAAAAATCTATAAAGGCATTATCTTTTTCTCAATTCAAACTTCAGGGATTATCCCGAAACTTTTAAATGAGGAAATATGATCATAGAACGCAAATACTACCTTGATCGCCTGATTGAAAGAAAACACGATGGATACGTGAAGATAATCACAGGCATACGCAGATGCGGGAAAAGTTTTCTGCTGAATACCTTGTTTCGCCAGCATCTTCTGTCCTGCCGCGTGCGTCCTGGCAACATCATCACCATAGAACTTGACCGTTTGGAACACGAGGAACTGCGCGATCCAAGAAAGTTATCCTCATATATTCATCAATGCATTAAATCTTCAAGATCTTGGTATTACATCCTTATTGATGAAATCCAGATGTGCGAGGAAGTTCCCAGCAGCATTGAAGGTTCAAACACTAAAATCACCTTTTATGATGTATTGAACGGACTGCTCAGGATGCCGAATCTGGACATCTATGTAACAGGTTCCAATTCGAAAATGCTTTCTGATGACGTGGCAACCCATTTCCGAGACAGAGGAAAAATCATCCGCCTTTATCCATTGTCTTTTTCCGAATATTATCCAGTCAGCGGACTTACGGAACGTCAGGCACTTGAAAAATACCTTCTGTATGGCGGAATGCCCGAGGCAGTTCTGTCAAAAACTGACGAGGCGCGCCGAAAGTACCTTGCCAGTCTGTTCCAAACTCTATATCTTCGCGATATTATGGAACGGAATCATTTGAAGGACGATGTACTGCTTGGATACATTGTTGATGTCTTAATGAGTAGCGTGGGAAGCCTGACGAATTTAACGAATCTTGTAAATACCTTACAATCAACTCAAAAAATAGCAAGCAATATCAATACGGTAAAATCCTATATCACATATCTTCAACAGGCGTATATCTTTGAAAAGGCCGAGCGATACGATGTAAGAGGGCGGAAATATCTTTCATACCCGTCAAAGTATTATGTGGAAGATGTTGGTCTTCGAAATGCAAGATTGAACTATCGTCAGACGGAATACACGCATCTAATGGAAAATGTCATTTATAACGAACTGATAAGCAGAGGAGCTCAGGTCGATGTGGGAGTTGTTGAGATTGAAACACGGAAAGCAGGAGTCAGGGAAAAAGGACAGCATGAAATTGACTTTGTTGTAAACATGGGCCTTGAAAAGATATACATTCAAAGTGCCTGGGATTTGTCGTCTGATGCCAAGAGAACACAGGAAACACTCTCGTTGCGACATACAAAGGACTCTTTCCGAAAATTGGTTGTCACAACCGCCGACCAGCCGTTCTATACTGATGACAGCGGAATTTCATACATCGGTATCATTAGTTTTCTTTTGGATAAATCTATTCTCGATAATTTGTGTCGGAACTATTGAATAACCATCTGGAACAATATGTTTTGGGCTTCGCATAGAGCATGAAGTCATAAACGGAGGTGAAGAACACGACTGTGTCGAACTGGTCTGCGGAGACTTTGGCTTCGAGAATGCTGACAAATTCATTGGCCGTCTCATTCATGAGTTTCTTGGTGGCGGCATTGATGGTTGCGCCAGGCATGATACCGTCAAGCATCATGTCCATAGGCATGTCTTCGCCTGCGCTGAAACCAGTGTAAGAGATAACAAAAAAAGTGTTTTTTACTTGAAACGTGTAAAAATATGTGTAAAATAGTATCGTTGTCAATCAAGAACAGGAACTGCGATGAACTATAACGAACTCACAAAACTAATGAAGGCTGCTGGATGGCAATTTGATCGCACAGGCAAAGGAAGCCATATTATATGGAAGCATCCAGAACGCAAAAACAAAATTCCTGTCCCTGATCATGGAAGTAAGGAAATCAAACCCAGTTTAGTCAAACTAATCAAAAAACAGGCAGGTATTTAATGAAAGCCATGGGAGTCCCCCCATGCAATATTAGGAGAAAACAAGATGGAAAAAAGAACCTATTGTATGTTTGTATATGATGGTGGATCTGGCGACGGCGGCCTATGCTGTGAGTTTCCAGACATACCAGGCTGCATGACTGACGGCGATAATCTAGAGGATTTAATGAAAAATGCCGTTGATGTATTGGAAACTATGATGGAAGTCATGATTGAAGATGGACAGACCTTGCCCACCCCCTCGGATGCCGCAACGCTCAAGAAAAAAGCCGATGCCAGTGAAGAACCTGTGTTGTTGACAGTTCCCGTAACTGGCTATCTGCACGATGAACCCGCACGGATCAACATCACTAGCACAACCTCGAAGATTGCGGAAATCACCGCCTTCGCGAAGCGCATCAAACGCACACGCTCGGAACTGATGGTAAACGCCACGCTTGATTATATTCACGCAAATGCCTGAAAACCAAAACAGCCAGTTTCCCCAGGGAGGAAACTGGCTGTAGAATGGAACTATGATTCTAGAGTGAAATCAAATCACTTCTTGATCTGGGATTCCTTGAATTCATAACGGAAAGCGAAGTCCTTTGCCTGGTCACCTTCGGGGTTTTTGTCATAGTCATCAGGATTGGTGAGAGGCTTGTCGCAAAGGGCGGCGATGATCTGCTTGCCGTACATTTTCAACTTCTGGTCTTCGATGCCGAACATGAAGATATACTTCTTGTCCTGGAAGGGCTTGATGATGCCGATTGGCTTCGCATAGAGCATGAAGTCATAGACGGAGGTGAAGAACACGACTGTGTCGAACTGGTCTGCGGAGACTTTGGCTTCGAGTGCGTTGACGAATTCATTGGCCGTCTCATTCATGAGTTTCTTGGTGGCGGCATTGATGGTTGCGCCAGGCATGATACCGTCAAGCATCATGTCCATAGGCATGTCTTCGCCTGTGCGTTCCTTCGCTGGCGGAACTTCGAATTCGACGTAGTTCAAGCCGCTGATGTTGCTCTTGACGGCTTCGTACTGATAGTCTTTGTAGGTGGAGTTTGGCATTTTGGGCGGGAGAACAAAGAGCAGTTTCTTGTCTTTGCAGTTGGCATTGAGCCATTCTGCCGCGCCTTTGCCACGGACGATCTGCCACTTCTCGGCAGTTTTCTGCTCATCGGACTTGCCCATGATGTTTTCAAAGACTGCCCAGAAGGCCAAGGCGATGGCAACGATACCGAAAACGATTGCGACGGGCTGCCCCCATGAAACGCCTTGTTTTGCCTTGTTATTGGCAACATACATGATAATACCAGAAATGACAGCACCCGCGATAATTGCGTACAATAACATGTTTTTTCTCCTGTTTGGATGGTTTGATTGCTTTCCCAGGGAAGATGAAAGTCATTTGTTTGCCTGTGCAATTACAAACGTCCATTGGCAAGGATCAATTGTTCTGCACAATGCTCAGGCAAATGGTTTCAACATCCCTGTAATTACCTAGAATATCTAAGACAAAATACAAAATATATCTCAATTTGTTTTAAGCAAATTTTTTTTGCAGTTTTTTTTGATAAAAACAAGAAAAAAGCAAAAAAGTTGTCAAGGGGTGATAAAAAGGGCACAGTTGTTCAGATTATCCTTTGATGAACGCCTTGTATGCGGTCTCGTCCATCAACGAATCCACCGTTGCCTTGTCAACGCCAGACGCCTTGCATATCCATCCCGTTGTTTCAGGTCCATCATTGACGAGTTCAGGCGATGTTTCAAGTTCAGTGTTGACTTCGATGATTTTGCCCGTGACAGGCATAAAGACATCTGAAGCGGCCTTGACAGACTCGACAACACACAATGCCGAACCTCCCGTGATTTCCTTTCCGACTTGCGGCAGTTCGACATAACTGAGTTCACCGAGTTCATCGGCGGCGAATTGTGTAATGCCGATGGTTGCGATGTCGTTTTCCAGTTCAATCCACTGATGCTCCTGCGTGTAGCGTTTCATGCGTTTGTGTCTCCTTGATTTAGGTTGTTGTATTGAATATGAAAACGCTTTATTCCCCATGAGGATAGGTTCGACCTCTTCGAGGTCGGAATTCTTTGAGGGTGGCTTCCCCCA
>JAGCTA010000010.1 GCA_017963875.1 Victivallales bacterium
AACTAGTCGCCTCCCTGCCGCAGGACAAGCCTCTGCTCTTCCTTCCCGACGCCAACCTCGGTGCGAACATCGCCGACAAGCTGGGGCGGAGGATCGAACTCTGGCCAGGCCGCTGCCCGACACACAACAAGATACTCCCCGAGCACATCACTGAGGCAAGGCAGCGCCATCCTGACGCCACCGTGCTGGTCCATCCCGAGTGTCTTCCCGCCGTGGTGGCATTGGCGGACCATGCCCTCTCCACGGGTGGTATGCTGCGCTTCGTCCATGAATCAACTCGGAAGGAGTTCATCATAGGCACGGAGCGCGGCATTCTGCACCGGATGCGGAAGGAGAATCCCGAAAAGGCGTTTTATCCTCTGGAGCCCGCCGTCCTCTGCCCGAACATGAAGCGAATTACGCTGGAGGATGTGCTGAACAGCCTCCGCGACATGAGTCCAGCTGTGGAGCTGGAGGAAGAGGTTCTCCGTCGCGCCCGCGAGCCGATAGACAGGATGCTGGAGGTGCGCTGATGAGAATCGCCGTTGGATTGTCGGGCGGTGTGGACTCCTCCGTCGCCGCCGCTCTGCTGAAGGAGCAGGGGCACGAGGTCGTCGGCATCACCATGAGCCTCTGGCGCGAGGGGCGATATCGGGGCGGTTGCGGGGACGCCTGCTTCGGACCGCACGAGGCGGAGGACATCGCCGCTGCCCGCGAGCTTTGCGTTCAGCTGGGCATTCCATATTATGTCTTCGACTGTTCGGACGCCTACGAGAAGACGGTGCTTGACTATTTCCGAGAGGAGTACCTTGCAGGGCGGACGCCGAATCCCTGCGTCCGCTGCAATTCTGCCATGAAATTCGGCCTGCTGCCGCGTCTTGCCAGGGAATCAGGCCTGGCTTTCGACGCATTTGCCACGGGGCATTACGCCAGAGTGGTTCAACGCAATGGCAGATGGCAACTCCTGCGCGGCGTGGACGAGGCAAAGGACCAGTCGTATTTTTTGTACCGCCTGACGCAGGAACAGTTGTCAGGCATTCTTTTCCCGCTGGGGGAATTGCGCAAGACGGACGTGCGCAGCCTCGCCAAGCACTTTGGCCTCGCCGTCAAGGACAAGCCCGAGAGCCAGGACTTCTATAGCGGCGACAAAGGAGAGTTGATGCAGACGCCGCCACGCCAGGGAAACATCGTGGATGAAACAGGACGCGTGCTTGGTACGCATCAGGGGCATTGGAATTACACGATAGGCCAGCGCAGAGGACTTGGCGTGTCATCGACGCAGCCTCTGTATGTCATTGATATCAACGCCTGCCGCAACGAAGTCGTGCTGGGAACCGTGGAGAAACTGCTGGCCAGCCATATTCAGTTGGCCGACTGCCATTGGATTTCAGGAACGCCGCCAAAGGGAAATGTCCTTGCTAAAATCCGTTCGACCGCGCAACCTGCACCTGCGCAATTTGCGGACGACGTACTGATTTTCAAGGATGGGGCAAGCGCGGCCGCCCGCGGGCAGTCTGCCGTACTCTACAACGGAGACGAGGTGCTTGGCGGTGGTATCATCAGCAGAATACTCAAGACGAGTACTTAATTGCGAAAATTCGTGACAATGATGCCGCAACTGCTGGACAATCCATTTGAGGAGACAAAAAGTGAACTACGATTTCGACCAAGTTATTCCACGCAATCACACCAACAGCCTCAAATACGACTTCGCAAAGGAACGTGGAAAGCCAGAGGGCCTACTGCCCATGTGGGTGGCTGACATGGATTTCCAGACTCTTCCCGCCGTCAGAGAAACTCTTGCAGACAAGGCTGCACACGGTATCTTCGGCTATTCCGAACCTGACAATACCTATTTCGATGTTCTCGCGAAATGGTTTGAAACGCGACATAATTGGACTGTCGATCCGACTACATCGGTACGCACGCCAGGCGTCGTCTTCGCGATATGCACATTCATCCGCTGTCTCACAAAACCTGGCGACGCATACCGCCGTATCCACTGCACTGACGCTTTGTTACAGTATAGCCTAGATGGTCGGTGAAGCCGATGTAATAGACTTTCCTGACCTCACGCCGTTGACGCAACCAATTAGCGATTTTCTCCGCGTTTGCAGCCTGCTTTTCAAGGCATACAGCCAGCGTCTTGATACCCCTTTCCAATAAAAAGCAGTCAAACGGTGCCAGCCCTGCCCCAATTGTCTTGGCATAGTATCGCAGTTTTTCAGCGATTTCCTGCTTCTTCACCACCAGAGATTCACTATCGCATTGGTTGTAAACATGGCATTTCAAAGTATAGTAGGCGTTCATTCAAAACAAGAAAAAATCAAGACAGGGGAATGGCAATTCATGCAGGCTGTTCTTCTTCAGAAAATCAGGAGTTTATAAATACTATGAACAATCCATTCTCGCAATTCAGGAAAATCGACGCACATTCCCACATAGGCGCCTTCGGAAGTCCTTTCAACGTGAACTTCGACACTGCCGCCCTTTCCGCCCAGATGCGAGAATACAACATTGAAAAAACCATACTATGCCCCGCTGGAGCCACATTGAACCACGAACTGCTTTCAGCATGGCAGCAAATGCCTGACAAAATCATACCGCTGTACTGGGTCAACGCCAACCTGGGACAGCCAGCATACGACGATCTGGAGCATTATCTGCGAGACATCGGCTTCGCAGGCGTCAAAATGCAACCACTTTTCGATGCATTCACTGCGGATTCACCCGCTGTTGACCCGATTATGGAAATTGCCCGCAAATACTCAAAGCCAGTATTCATCCACTGTGGCCACCCGCCATTCTCCCTCCCATGGCAGATAGGACTTCTTGCGGAGAGACATCCAGACGTACCAATAGTAATGATACACATGGGACATGGCCACGGCGTGTACATTGAAGGCAGCATCAACATGGCAAAGAAATACGACAATCTCTACCTGGAGGTATCAGGAATGCCCATGGGCTGCCAAATCAAGAACGCATACGAGACAGTCGGAAGCAAGCGGGTAATGTTCGGCATCGACTCGCCCTTCCACCATCCCAGCGTAGGAATCCAGCGGGTACTCTCCTGCGGGCTGAATGATGCCCAATTGGAGGACGTATTCTACAACAACGCCAGCTTATTCATGGCACTGTGACATAGGACCATGACCATTGACAGATCCCAAAACACACGGATTCGGCAGATGCCGCCAAAGGTTGTCGCCATAAGCGACTTGTCCTGCTTCGGTCGCTGCTCCATCACTGTGGTGCTGCCAATCCTTGCCGCCATGGGCATACAGTGCTGCCCTGTTCCAACAGCCATCTACACCAACCACACAGGTTACCCCAGTTTCGCGCGAACCGACTTCACAGAGCATCTCGACGACTTCATTCGCGAGTGGCAAAAACTAAACCTGCGTTTCGACGCGATTTCAATCGGTTTTCTTGCAAGCATGGAGCAAATAACTTTCGTGCGACGATTTCTGGAGGCATTCCGCGATGACATGACACTGGTGGCACTTGACCCAATCATGGGAGATGACGGCTGTCTGTATTCAGGATACGGCCAGGACACCGCACAGGCAATGCGCGACATTCTTCCCATGGCGGACATTGTCACTCCAAACCTGACCGAGGCATGCATCCTGGCTGGGCGCAAATATAATCCCAGCCCTTCCAAGGAAGAACTAGCGGACATCTGCGGTGGAATGTCATCTGGCGCATTGCGGAATATCGTCATAACAGGCATACGCCAAGGCGAAATGCTTGACAACTACGTCCACGTGCGCAATGAAGTCCCTGTCACGATATCGGAGCGCAAGATTGGTGGCGAGCGGTGCGGAACAGGAGACGTCTTCAACGCGGTCATGCTGGGTGCATTTCTCAATGGCCATGCATTTCAAGACGCCGTGCGCATAGGCGCGGCATTCACTTCCAAGGCGGTGGCACGCACCATTTCACTGAATATCCCAGAACCTGACGGTCTGGCTTTCGAAGGCATTTTAGGTGAACTATCATGATGAACATTGTATATCAGGTAAAAAACGCAATCTATGTGAACTTGACCAACCGCTGCCCCTGCGCCTGCCGCTTCTGCCTCAGGCAGAATGCACCTGGCGTATATGGCTCGGCTTCGCTTTGGCTTGAACGGGAGCCAAGTGCCCAGGAGGTCATGGACGAACTGTCGAAATGGGAATTGGACAAATATCCAGAAGTCGTGTTCTGCGGCTACGGCGAACCTACAGAACGGCTAGACACGCTTCTAGAAGTATGCAGATGGCTGAAGAGCAAGCATCCGACGCTTCCAATCCGCATCAACACCAATGGACTGGCAGACCTGATCGCAGGCCAACCAACAGCGCCACGCCTAGCAGGAATAATAGACAGACTCTCCATCAGTCTGAACAGCGCGGACGCCAAGGAATACCTGGAACTGTGCCGCCCTTGCTTCGGGGAAGCCGCATATCCTGCCATGCTGAACTTCGCGCAGGAGGCGGCAAAATATGTCCCCGACGTGGTAATGACCATTGTCGGAGAGCCAGTCACATCCCTTGAGAAACAGGCCGCCTGCCAAGCAATATGCAAACGCATTGGTCTGCGGTTGAGGATTCGCCCATACGAACGAATCCAATGACAGGCGTTTTTACGCCTTTAGGCACAAGGCAGAGACCGATTGATAGTTATGTCAGTCCGCTGAATCAGGTCGATTTTGGCTTCTCTTGAGAGGGCGGAAAACGAAACAGAGAAAGCCGCCTAAACGCCTTGTTTTCGGTAGCTTAGCACAGAAACAACAAACCCTCAAGACCATGGTAGGACTTGAGGGCTGATGGAAAATGAATGGTCGAGGTGGCAGGGATTTTTACAAATCATTCTCCCCCATTAAGCGGAAGTCCTACCCCGAAATCCACCTATTTTCAAGATTCTATTTTAGTTCTAACTCACTGTATTTCAACAGCAAAAAGTATTTCCAAGTGTTATTAAAACCCGATTCCACCATCCCCCGTCAAGAGAATGATGAAGTCGAAAAACGCGGCTTCAAGATGATCATTGTAGAGAAACAGTCCAAATTACAGCAAATGCAGAGGTTCTCCAATGTTTACGCATCTATAATTCTTAAAAATCGTCCAATTGAATGGCTTTTCGTCCAAAATATGCTACATTATGGACGAAAACAGGATTGACTGGACGAAAAGGAAACGCATCATGAGAACCTTCGACTACGAAAAACTGGCCGAACTCCATTGGGACAACGAGGAGCTCAGGCACGTTGCGAAAATCCACGAATACAAGGGACGGCTTACTGCGTTTGCCGACCGCAATCCGAAAGAGGCATTGCGTCTGGTGGAAATCGCGAAGATACAGAGCACGGAATCCTCCAATCGGCTGGAGGGGATTGTCACGACCTCGACAAGGCTGCGGCAGCTTGTTCAGCAGAAAACCATGCCGCGCACCAGAAGCGAACGCGAAATCGTGGGATACAGGGATGTCCTGAACACCATCCACGAGAGCCACGAATACATTCCCATCAGGCCGTCGTACATCCTGCAGTTGCACCGTGACCTGATGAAGCCTGCAGGCCTTTCATACGGCGGGCATTTCAAGAATGTCCAGAACTACATTAGCGAGACGAGGGAGGACGAGACTGTCGTGACCAGATTCACCCCTGTTGCGCCATACGAGACGGAGAGCGCCATTGAGGCGATATGCGCCAGCTACGGGCGAACCCTGGCAATGGAGACTGTCGATCCGCTAATTCTGATTCCCGTCTTCGTCTGCGACTTCCTGTGCATCCATCCCTTCAACGACGGCAACGGCAGGATGAGCCGTCTGCTGACTCTGCTGATGCTCTACCGGAACGGATACGATGTTGGGAAGTACGTCAGCATAGAAGCGCAGATTGCCAAAGCCAAAGACGCTTATTATGATGCGCTCCAGATCGTCAGTGAAGGCTGGCACGAAGGACGGAACGACGTGAAGCCCTTCATCAGATATATGCTCCAGGTCATATTGTCCTGCTATGTTGAGTTTGAGTCGCGAGCCGACGTCATCGGGGGAGCTGACCACTCCGCGTATGATGTCGTTCTCGCCTATGTCAAGTCCAAGGTCGGGCGTTTCCGCGGCACTGATGCCATTGAGGCCTGTTCGTCCGCTGGACGTTCCGCCGTTCTGGCTAGCCTGAAGAAACTGGCGGAGGAAGGCGTCATACGAAAGGAAGGCGTTGGCCGAGCCACCTTCTATGTCCGCAATGACGATTCAGTGGATTAATCGTTGATTTGCGAAAACGTCCTGTTCTCCTGGAATGGATTCGTCATCCAACGTCAAATGAGATGATTGTTTGTTCCACCAAACGAATCGGAAAGCACATTGCAAACGCCTGCTCATTCGATGCCCAATTGGAGTCTGCGGAGTTCTTTGGCTAGTGATTCCCCAAAAGATTTTTCAGGAGATCAAGGTAATGAAACATTCAATAGAAAAAAGAGATGAGGCCATTCAACTCAGAAGAGCGGGAAAGACTGCAAGGGAAATGTCATCCCAGACAGGAATCGGCATGACAACCTTGAAGGGATGGTTCAGGGAGGAAGAGATAAACCGCCTTCCAAAGGGGAAGTGGCGTACAGCGGAAGAGCAAAAAGCCATCGTCAATGAGTATCTTGAAAGCCATTCACCGAAGGCAATCAAGGAAAAGTACGGAATCGGCAAGACGACATTGTATCGTTGGAAGAAGATCCGCACAGTTGTCGCCAGAACTCATTCCGGATTGAAATACACCGCGGCGGACATCCAGAAAATGAAACGGCAGATCAAAAGCGACACGGTTTACAGGCAAATAGTCGAGGCCTGCAATTGCCTGCCCTCGTCGCCGATGAAAGAGCGTGTCCTTGAAATTGAACGGCTGAAGGACCGCTTCACAATCTATTCCCTTTGCAAGGTTCTTAAAGTCTCCCACGAATCATATTATCGCATTTCCGCGTCGTTGCGAGAAGAAAGCAAAACGCAATTTGAAATCAACGACCAGAATCTGATTCCGCGCATCCACTACGAGTTCAAGGAAAGCGGTGAACGCTTTGCCGCGCCGATGATTGCCCTCAAGTTGAAGGGAAAGGGAGTCATCGTCTCCAAAGAGCATGTCCGCAGGCTGATGAAACAGGAGGGTTTGGTCAGCAAGCAATTCAGGCCTCGCTGCCATGGGAACACGACATGCAGGAAATACAATTACAGACGCAACAGGCTGAGACGCAACTTTACACAGTCAAAGCCAAATGCGTTCTGGGTCAGCGACATCACCTACGCCCGCGTCAACAAGGAATTCTATGCCATCTGCACTATTCTGGACCTCTTCTCTCGAAAAACAGTTGGCTGGGGAATAGCGTCGGAGAACAACTGCGAACTGGTGTCCAGAACGTTCCAGCAGGCATTTGAAGATCGCGGACATCCGGAAGGACTGACATTCCACAGCGACCAGGGGGCACAATACACTGCGTATGATTTCAGAAAACTGCTGAGGGACTTGAATGTGCGCCAGTCATTGTCAAATCTGGGGACTCCCCATGACAACGCGGTCGCGGAATCCTTCTTCAGCACCTTCAAGCGCGAGGAACTGTCCCATAACTGCTACCATAGCCTTGAGGAACTTGAAAAGACCGTGGCGGACTATATCGACTTCTACAACCGTAAACGCCCGCACCGAAAACTGAAATTGCGGACTCCCGACCAATGTGAACTGGAATACTCAATGAGGGAGATGAAAGATGCTGAATGATGGGGTGATACACAAAAGCGACTTTCGGGAAGGGACCGCAAGGTCTATACCGAAAGTCGCAGCAATTGCTTCGTCGATTAAGCCTACGACAGGAATGTTCTCGTCGCAAGGTTTTATCGTGTCATTTCTATTCAGTGTATTTTGTCCATCGACTTCCAGATTACGTGCCGCCAGGCAATAGCAACTGTAATGCCTGTTAGTTTTCGGCACATTTAATGGAAAAACCATGCCTTTATGTTATATTTATGGTATCCTTCGGGTTCGGATGGATATGACGATGTTCATGTAAAAACTGAAAATCGATCGGCATAGGATGTTCTGGCACAGTGCGTATCTGAAACGGTTCAATCTGCAAAAGAGATATATTATATTCTGCAAGAAAAGAGAACGATGACATGACCTATTCAATTATAGGAATACTGGCTGGGATTGTCCTAGTCATCACTAACAGGGACGTGCTGTGGCTGTCAGGGAACCCCGAACACACGCGGGTTCAACGTAATTACCGCTGCTTTCTGTTTGCTGTTCTGACCTACTACATCACGGATGCGCTTTGGGGCATTCTTGATGTCTATCGCCTTACATCACTTCAGTTTGCAGACACGACATTGTATTTCGCGGCAATGGCGGTGTTGGTTCTTCTTTGGACGCGGTATGTCATAACCTATTTGGAAAGCAGCACTTCGTTTGGAACCATGCTTTTGTATGGAGGGTGGGCTTTTTTCGGATTTGAGCTCATTGCCATTGTCGTAAATATATTTCATCCCGTCATGTTCTGGTTCGATAAAGACGGCGGCTACCATACGGCAAGTTTGCGGCATGCGACTCTGTACGTACAAATTTTGATGTTCCTATTGACCTCCATATACACGCTAGGCATAACCTTGACGACAGGGGGAAAGGCCAGACGAAGGAACCTTACCATAGGGTTGTTTGGAGTTGCAATGATTGTACTGATAGTCTTTCAGGTCCTTTATCCACTGTGGCCGTTCTACGCGATGGGATGCATGGTCGGAACCTGCCTGCTTCACAGTTATGTACTGGAAGACGAAAAGGAGGAATACCGCAATGAACTGGAGGAGTCATTGCGGCGAGAGCAACTCCAGAAGGAGGAACTCACAAATAACAGGGAGGCATTGCAGGAAGCACTTTCGTCCGCCAAGGAGGCGAACAATGCAAAGACAGCATTCCTTTCCAACATGAGTCACGAGATACGCACTCCGATGAACGCCATCATCGGACTGAACAGCCTTGCGTTGAGGGACACGACTCTCACGGAAACAACCCGTGCCTATCTTAAGAAAATCAACGGAAGCGCAAAGCATCTTCTGGGACTCATCAACGATATTCTGGACATGAGCAGAATTGAATCGGGGAGGCTTGTGCTACGACGGGAGGAATTTTCCCTGAGCGGGCTGCTGGAGCAGATAAACACCATGGTCATGTCACAGTGCAACGACAAAGGACTGACATTTGAATGCCATGTCAAAGGTCATGTGGACGACTATTACATCGGCGATGACATGAAGCTCAAGCAAGTGCTCATCAATATTCTCTCGAACGCAATCAAATTCACGTCCGCGCCTGGAAGCGTGACTCTGACTATCGAACGTGTCAACACCTACGAAGACCAGTCCACCCTGCGTTTTTCCGTTAAAGACACAGGCATCGGTATTGACAAAGCCTTCATTCCAAAGATTTTCGAGCCGTTTACGCAAGAGGACAGCAACCGCAACAACAAATATGGCAGCACGGGCCTTGGAATGGCCATTACGAAGAACATCGTCGAACTGATGAACGGAATGATACAAGTCGAATCCGAAAAAGGCGTCGGTTCTGAGTTTATTGTGACGATTACACTGAAGGACTGCAAAAATCCAAACGCCAGCATGGACAGCATAAACCCAAAGGACATACATGTTTTGGTGGTTGACGACGACCCAATCGCATGTGAACACGCCTTAATCGTGATGGAGGAGGCAGGCATCCGAACGGACACAGCAAAGAGCGGAGAGGAGGCCTTGAAGAAGGTGGAAGTCCTGCATGCCAAGCAGGACCCATATAACCTTATTCTTCTGGATTGGAAGATGCCTGAGATGGACGGCGTGGACGTCGCAAGGGAAATCAGAAAGCGCTACGACAATGAAACTACTATCATCTTCCTGACAGCGCATAACTGGGATGAAATCATGGACGATGCCCTGCATGTCGGAGTGGACAGCTTCCTTGCCAAGCCACTGCTGGCATCCAGCGTGATTGACGAGTTCCTGCGTGTCGCCCGCCGCAACAGTCTGACGGTTCTGACAAAGAAAAAGCGTGCGGAACTCAAGGGCAAGCACATTTTGCTGGCAGAGGACATCCAGATCAACGCTGAAATCATAAAGGAATTAATGCTATCGCGGGATGCCCAGATTGACCATGCGGAAAACGGGAGAATCGCCACGGAACTGTTCGCAAAAAGTTCACCTGGCTATTATGATGCCATACTGATGGATGTGCGGATGCCTGAAATGGATGGTCTTACGGCCACCACCGTCATACGTGCCATGGATAGACCTGATGCAAAACGGATTCCAATCATCGCCATGACCGCAAACGCCTTCGATGAAGATGTTCAGCGTTCCCTCCAGGTTGGAATGAACGCGCATCTCTCCAAGCCTGTGGAGCCTGAACACCTCTTCCAGACACTGGAGGAGATGATTTGGGAGAAGGAGAGTTGACTGAATAATTGCTGTGAATTGACATGAATAGACAAAATGACATAAAGACTCCTGAGAAAAACCTCTCCACTCTCGATGTATGGGCTATTGCTTTCGGCTGCATGGTCGGATGGGGAGCTTTTGTAATGCCAGGTTCGACTTTTCTGCCTGTGGCAGGACCTGCCGGTTCGCTTCTCTCAATGGTGATAGGTCTTGCCGTCATGCTGGTGATAGGATACAGCGTCTCTTATTTGATGATGCGCTCCCCTCGGCCTGGTGGCGTCTATTCCTTTACGAAAGAAGCCTTTGGTAGGGACCATGCCTTCCTCTGCTCATGGTTTCTCTGCCTCTCCTATCTGACCATCGTGTTCTTGAACGGCACTGCGCTATTTCTCGTGATTCGCACCCTGATGGGAGCTGCTGCACACAGAGGATACAGTTACACAGTTGCAGGTAACTCCGTCTATCTGAACGAGGTATTGCTGTCCATCTTTGCCCTTGTGTGCATAGGGCTGCTCTTCATCGTGGCAAAGCCTGTCCTGCGGCGATTGGCGACGGTGCTGGCTGTAATCCTGCTCCTCGGGGCTCTCGTCACCACGATCTTCTGCCTCCCCAAAGCCATTTCGCTGGACATTCTCTCATCATTCGGCTATAAGAACCTCAACAGAGGGTTTGCCATCTTCAGTTTGGTCATTCTAGCACCGTGGGCCTTTGTCGGTTTCGAGGTGATCAGCCTCGACACCATGCATTTCAAGTTTCCTCTTAAAAAGTCAAGAATGGTGGTTTTCAGTTCCATAGTCATCGCCGCCTTGGTATATATGTCGATGACACTGACAAGCATCTCCACCGTCCCAGACGGATACGAATCATGGGTCGCATACATCTCCAATCTGGACCAACTGAACGGAATTCCCTCCCTGCCTACCTTCTATGCAGCCAGGACTCTCATGGGACCGCTCGGTGTTGCTGTCATCTGCATCACTGCACTTGCCGCCATCCTGACTGGCATCATCGGGGCATACAGGGCCATCGTTCATGTGCTCGCCATCATGGCCGAAGACAAAATCCTCTCAGAGAAGTTCACCAAAACAACATACAGCATCTTCTTCATCATGATACTCGCCATTCTAATCTCCCTTCTGGGGAGGAACACTTTGAGCTGGTTCGTGGACCTGACCTCCTTTGGAGCCATCGTCGCATACGGTTACACATCCGCCGCCGCGTACAAGATTGCCAAGACCGAGGGCAACCGCAAGATTATGGCGACAGGTCTGTTTGGCACATTGCTGTCCCTTGTCTTCGGAATCGTCCAGGTAGTGCCGAATCTGGTGGCGTTGGAAACCATGGGCAGCGAGGCATTTCTGCTCCTGTCGCTTTGGTGTCTGCTTGGTTTCGTTTTCTATTGGCAGACGATCAGGCGAAGTACTCTTGCGGAGTACAGTGGCATGTCAACTTCAGGGGTGGTGTTGTTCTCACTGCTGGTCTATGGCGCATTGATGTGGCTTGGAAAACTGCTGGCTGGTAAAAGCACTTTGGAGGATGTGCATGCTTCCCTTGTCATCGGGGGAATTGTCGTGATGCTGATTATATTTGTCGGGCTGATTGTCATGCTGTATATACAAACTCTTATAAGGATAATGCACGAGGCGGCGGAGCGCGAGAAGATACGCGTGGTTGAAGGAAGTCTTGCCAAGAGCCAGTTCCTATTCAACATGTCCCATGACATACGCACCCCTATGAACGCCATCGTCGGCTACACAACTCTTGCTCTGCAGGAGCCTGACAATATGCTGCGCGGTTATCTGAACAAAATCGAAAAGTCAAGCCAACAGCTTCTGACGCTTATCAACGACATTCTGGAAATGAGCCGGATTGAGAATGGCAAGTTTGAACTAGAGTTCAATCCGATGGACTTGCGCATGGTTATTGAGGAGGCGGGCGAGCTGTTTGTCGAGCAGATGAAGCGGAAGCGGATTGATTTCTCCGTTCATACATCGCAAATACGAAATCGATACGTATGGTGCGACAAGAAGAATCTTAGCCGCGTCCTGCTGAATCTCATTTCCAATGCCTACAAGTTCACTCCCGAAGGCGGGACGGTATCCGCATCGATCTATGAAAACGGCGATGGTAACAGCGCCTACAGCTCTTACGAGATCCGTGTGCAGGACAGTGGAATCGGAATGTCAAAGGAGTTTGTCACAAAAATGTTCAATGCCTTTGAACGGGAGCGCACCTCCACCGACAGCGGTATGAAGGGCACGGGGCTGGGACTTGCCATCACAAAAAGCATCGTCGATTTGATGGGCGGCACCATCGAGGTATTCACCTCCCCAGGCAACGGCACGGAAATCATCATCCACATCAAATTCCGCCTCGCCAGCGAGAAGGACATGAAAAAGGAAACCGACCTTGAAAACGCTTCCGACGAAGTTAAAGTTGACTTCACTGGAAAACGTGTCCTGCTGGTGGAGGACAACGCTATAAATCTTGAAATAGCGCAGATGCTTCTGGAGCAGATGGGCTTCAGCGTGGAAACCGCCGATAATGGAAAAATCGCTGTGGAGATGGTCGCCGCCTCCACTCCAGGACATTATGACATCATTCTAATGGACATTCAGATGCCCGTCATGGACGGTTACACGGCCACTAGGGAAATTCGTGCTTTGAAGAACAGAAAACTGGCAAGCATTCCAATTCTGGCCATGACTGCCAACACTTTCCCTGAAGACGTAAAAGCCGCCAAAGCCGCTGGAATGCAGGCGCATATCGCCAAGCCCATTGACGTTGGCGTTCTTAAAAAGGAGCTTGCATTGGTCTTGAAAAATTGATTCATAAGTGGCAGTAGTAGATATTATTAAAATAAGGATCATATTTAACTTGACGATAACAGGCCATTCCAGACTTCGGATTTCTAGGGAGATTTAAAACAAATGACAATAGAAGACTTAATTGCCTTTGGGGCAAATACAAATGAAGGGCTGCAGAGATGCATGAACAAAGAAGATTTCTATCTCCGTATGGTAAAAAAGGTGCCTGGAGACGCCAATTTCCAGAAACTTTATGATGCGATGGCTGTCGGCGATTTGGCTGCTGCCTTTGACGCCGCCCATGCAATCAAAGGTGCCACTGGCAATTTGTCGCTTTTGCCGATCTTCAATCCAGTCTCAGAAATGACGGAACTGCTCCGCATGCGCACGCAGACTGACTATTCGACGTTGCTGGAAGCTATTCGCAAGGGGCGTGATGAATTGGAGTTGATTTGCTCAAAGTGAGTTTATGCATCTTGT
>JAGCTA010000086.1 GCA_017963875.1 Victivallales bacterium
CAAGAAGGAGCCTGATAAGAAGGACGACGCCAAGAAGGAGCCTGAAAAGAAAGACGACGATAAGAAGGAACCTGACAAGAAGGAACCTGATAAGAAGGACGATAAGAAAGATTGATTTGTATCTTTTAATTTCGTATGACATTATTTATGCAACAATTGACATTTGCATTGCTGGATGTTGTTCCAGCAACGTGTGTCTTTTTGTTGCTTCATTTTTTCAGACATGCCATCGGCCACCACTCGCTTCACATTCTGATGGGGGTCTTTCTTCTGTTGGGCGTTTTGAGCGGTCTTCCAAACTTCATTCAGGCTTTTGAAGCGCCAACATTATCCGCTCCATTGAGTTACGGTGCTCTTAGCATCCCTGTCTTTTCTATTCTGCTGCTGATATACGAAATCCACGGCACCGTGGAAACACAACGGATTATTCTGGGGCTTTCGCTGACCCTACTCGCCATTGGGACATTTTCCATGATATGCCTGAATTATTATTCAGATACAGTATTCACCATGTTCCATGCGAAAATGAATCTGGCGCGTTTCATTGGAAATCTCCGCCAAGGACTTTTCATATTCACGGTCACGCAATTGATTCTGTTTCTCAGCATACCGATTCTCTTCCAAGCATTGAGAAACTTCAGATGTCCGTTCGGCATAAGCCTGCTTGTCTGTAATTGCCTTGTCTATTTTTGCAGCGAATTGAACATCATGTACTTATATCCAAATTTCATCACCCGTGACGCGTATATCCTCTGGGGAATGAAATTCATTGCGGCATGTGTTGTCTCCGCTATTATCGCCTGTTATTTGCGGATTTCAACGCCGATAACTTTTGAAAGGAAACGGACTTTCGGCATTATCACAAGCATCTTCCGCCATCTGCAAACAAATGACACGCTACGAAAATCCATGGCAGAATGGGCGGAAAAATACCAAAACGTCCTGAATCATTCCATGGACCTCATATTTATCGTTGATCCCAAGGGATATGTCGTCAACGCCAATCTTGCTGTTTACAGAGTGTTGGGCAACAACCTTGACAATCGCCTGAACATCCACGATTTCCTCAAGGATTCACAAGGGGTTCCGTTCAGCATCCCTCAAGCGTGGTTCCAGGAAATCCTGGCGGACACATCGGATGCCAAGCCCGCAAGTTATTATCACATGTTACTCACTCCGCCTGGTTCCGAAAAACAAATGGAGATTGACTTCAACCTCTCCCACGCCTCTGTGGATGGAGAGCCGTTGGCGTTGCTCATTGCCCGTGACATGACAGAACAGCGCAATCAGGAACGTCAGAAAGCGCAACTCCAGGAGCAATTGTTTCACTCGCAACGTCTTGAATCCCTTGGAGTCCTTGCAGGCGGCGTCGCCCACGACTTCAACAATCTCCTGCATTCCATCCAGGGAAGCGCAGATGTCCTCAGGCAGCAACATCTTGATTCTACATCTCTAAATATGGTCTCAAACATTGATGAGGCGACAAAACGTGCGGCAAAACTGACAAACCAACTTCTTGGATTCGCAAGAAAAGGCAATTATAATCTTGAAACCATTGAATTGGAACATCTTCTGTTGCAAGTATCACAGTTGTTTAAAACGACCTGCCATGACATTACATTCAAAACGCTCATTGAGCCTGGCCAAATGACAATTCGGGCAGACAGCACGCAACTCCAGCAAGTCATATTAAATCTGCTCTTGAATGCACGGGATGCCATAGACCAGGACGTCGCCAATCCTAAAATCGTGCTTCGCGGCGAGCGAGTCAGGGAAAACACACCCGAATGGCAGCATCGGCCCGATAAAGAAAAGCATGACGCCCAGAACTATGTCTGCATCAAAGTCAAGGACAACGGCTGCGGCATGTCGCAGGAAGTCATGAAGCATATATTCGAGCCTTTCTACACGACCAAGGGAATCGGCAAGGGTACAGGCATGGGGCTTGCAATGGCTTACGGCTGCATCGAAAATCTCCATGGGTGGATTCATGTCGATTCCAAGCCTAACCAGGGGACAGAGTTCACAGTCGTCCTTCCCATCACCAATGCCTCCTGAGTCCATTGTCGTTACATATATTCCATTTTTCCATATCATAAAAACAATCTACGCAAAAGGAAACACACATGGCACTTCTCATCAAAAACGCGCCTCTTGTCTCGCCAGACATCGAACTATTCAATGCTGCAATTCTCTGCGACAATGGCGTCATCAAAGGCGTCTTCGCAGACGGTGCTACCTTGCCCTCGACCGATACCGTCTATGACGCCGCTGGCAAACTCGTCGTCCCTGGCTTTATCGATATGCATTTCCATGGCGGCATGGGCCTGGAGACGACGTCTTCCAACCCGAAGGCAATGGAAATCATCGCAAATGCAAAAGTCAAGGAAGGCGTGACATCCATCTGCCCGACGACGCTGACGCTTTCAGAAGAAATGCTCGCTGCCAGCCTAAAGAACATCGAAGCCTACCGCAAGAATCCCACGGGGGCGAAGGTCATCGGTACCCACCTGGAAGGGCCATACATCAACACGGAATGCCGTGGCGCACAAAATCCCGCCTACGTCCGCACGCCTGACATCGCAGAAGTGCTCCGCCTGAACGCCATCTCGCCCGTTTCCCTCATCACCTACGCCATCGAAGTCGAAGGTGCCGTGGATTTCACGGAGCAACTTTTGGCGGCGCACATTCTCCCAAGTTGCGGCCACACCAACGCAACGCTAGCGCAATTCGAGGCAGGCCGCGCCAAAGGCCTCTCGCGGCTGACGCATTTCTGCAACCAAATGACCAAACTCCACCATCGCGAAATCGGACTCGTCGGCGCGGGACTCTATCATGACGATGTCTATGTCGAAATGATCTGCGATAAAATCCACCTCCACCCCGACATGATCCGACTCGCCTTCAAGTGCAAGCCCATCGATAAAATCCTCCTCATCACCGACGCAATGGAAGCGACGGGGCTCGCCGACGGCAACTATCAGATCGGCGGTTTGGCAGTCGTTGTTTCCGACGGAGCCGCGAGACTTGCCTCCAACGGTGCGCTCGCAGGCAGCACGCTCCAGTTCAACACCGCCTTCAAGAACATCCTTGAAGAAACGCGTACTCCGCTCCCCGAAGCCGTCAAGACAACCTCATGGAACCAGGCACGCAACCTCGGCATCACAAATCTCGGCAAAATCGAGGCGGGCTATGTTGCCGACATCGCCGTCCTTGACGACGCCTTCAAAGTGGCCGCCACGTTCATCAACGGCAAACAGGCATAAAACAACCCAAGAGAAGTCAACGACATGAAAAAACTGCTGATTATCTGCGTCTTATTCATTGGCCTTGTGTCTCTCAAAGCCTCTGTTGCTCCAGGCGAAAATCTTCTTATCAACGGCATCTTCAATGCGGAAGCAATCGATCAGGTGACTGGGTTGTCTCCAAGGTACCCCGACCACTGGAATCCAACAGGGGCGGTCAAATACCTCAACTACTCGCGAACGGGCGGTCCTAATGGCATGGGTGCCATCAGTTTTTCTGCGACTGATGGTATTAATGGTTCAGAAGTCACGTTGCGACAGCAGGATATAACTCTTGTTCCAGGAGAGAAATACAGGATTTCCGCAATGGTCAAAACAGTTGACTTCAACAGTCCGAACTGTGGCATCACGGTATATAATCAAGGCTGGCATGGTTCTAGCGGCATGAAGAAATTCCCCGCAAATCAGGACTGGACGCGCATGTCAGCCGATTTCAACCTCGTTTCCTCCAAGGACAACTGGTATGGAGTCGTGCTGTACGCATGCAATTTCACGGGCACTCTTGAAATCGCTGACGTCAAATTGGAGGCGATTTCCGAAGCGGCACTTAAGTTAAGCAAAGCCAGCGATTTAGTGCAACGGCTTGCTATGCCGATGCTTGTCCCATGGAAACCACTTCTGAACAATATCCCGCTTAACCACAATGGGCAGCCCCCTGAAATGACTTTCCGCTTCTTCGGCAAACTCCCGCAAGACGCTCATGCGGAGGACTATGAGGTCCGCTATTCAACAAACGACAGCCCTGCGGCAACTGTCCCGCTCGTCAACACTGGCATTGTACTGCCACTAAAGGATATCAAGGCCCCTGGGGACTTCCCGCTGACCGTCGCCATCGTCGATAAGAAGACTGGCAACGCCATCTATGAGCGGACGCATTCCGCAACTGCTATCGTCCTGCCTGAAACCACCGACAAGGGACACAGGCGGCTCAACAACCTTGTCGTCGAAATCCTCAACGCACCGCTGGCGAAGACCACAGACGCACAGACATTCGATTTCTGCACCATGCGCAGTGGATGGATTTTCATCGCCGCACAAGACGCCGCCGCCGATTCCCTTGAAATCATGCTGGATGGGAAACTCGTTGTCATCAATTCGCAGACACCGAGACTTGAGAACTTCCGAGACGTGCTCATCGGCGGACACACGCTGGAAATCAAAGGTGCTGTCAACGGCGGGCGGATTGTCGTCCGCTCCATTCCCGAAATCTTCAACTACTGCCCAGGCATCAACAACGGCGTGCCTGAAAACCCGCCCTTTGACTGGGAATTCCAAAAGAGGTACGTCCTGCCCGCCGTCACGACGCAGAATGGCGGAAACATTCCGCAGGAACATCGCAAGGAGTTCTTCGATGCTGGCTACAAATGGATTGCGAACCTCGGCACCGTCAATGTCAAGGCCGATGAACTCGTCCGTCGCCTAGATACCTGCGCAGGCATGAACAATCCCGCCTATCAGGGCGTCAGTTGTGACGAACAGTTCTTCAATCAGGTCAGTTCCATCATGCCATACACCGACGGCATGAAGAAATTCGTCCCGAAAAACGACCATGTCATCTACACATGGATTACAAACCAGCCTTCTGTCGTTGGTCTGCACAACGACTTCATTGCCGAGTGCCTCAATGCCTGCCATGGTCGCGGACGGCTCATCAGCGAGGTCTATTGCCGCACCAAAAGGACGTTGAAAAACGCACAGGAATACCTGGACAACAACATCATTGAAAGGACAAAAGCCTATAAGAGGTTCTATCCGAACATCATCGACCACTGGGGCATCATCCTCGGCAACTTCAACCAGATTCCCATCCTCTCGCTCGCACATCATCCCAATGTCGATTACAAATACTACCTCGACATGCAGTTCAATCTGCTCGCCAATAATCCAGAATGTAAAGACATGGCCATAACGGGCTATTGGGGAAGTTACTACGCCGACCATGAACTCCATCGCTGGGCTTTCATGCTGACACGACACTACTGCGTCGAGGGCAAGACAACCATGCTCTCCGACGAATACGGCTTCTCCTACGCCCCTGGCCACATCAAGAACGGCGACTTTGACAACGGATTCGACCACTGGACCACCAGCGGCAATGTCACCAACGGCAAACATACGGGCTTCGCATCCAATTCGCATAACCGCTGGGGCGGGAACGGCGGCGCAGGCGATACATTCGCTGTCTTCACAAAAGAGGAAGACGAAGTCAGCACGGTCACTCAGGTTGCCAAGGGCTTTGTCCCTGGCAAAGCGTACTGCCTGCAATTCTCCACCGTCGATTACAACGATGTCAAGGCGAGCCGCCTCAATCCACGCCAGTTCGGCATCAATGTCACCCTGGATGACGGTGCGCAGATTCGCAAGGACCTGTCATGGCTCCATATCGACAAACGAGTCAAGGGCCGCTACGCGCACAACAACGGCGTTGCCCGCTGCAACCTGCATCACATCGTGTTCATCGCCACCAAGCCAGAAATCACCGTCACCTTCGACAACGCAAAGGCACTCAAGGGTGAAGCGCTTGGCCTGAACTACGTCATGCTCAATCCATTCCTGCTTGAAAAATAACAAAAGTTCTACTATATCAACCACCTACAAAACAACACGCTCTATTTCCATAAGGGACGGTAATTGCATGTCAAGAAGAATGTGCAAAGCCGCCTAAGGGATTCAAAATCAGTACCCCAAAAGACGTAAATATCAGTATACCCCGAAGGGGTCAAATATCAGTAACCCCAGGTTGAGCGAAGCGAAACCTGGGGGAAGCCGAACCAAAAGAATTCCGACCTCGAAGAGGTCGAACCTTCCCTCTTGGTAAATAGAGCAAAACAACAAAGGAAAACAACATGAAAAAACTGCTGATTCTCTGCACCCTGTTCCTAGGTTTCGTGC
>JAGCTA010000087.1 GCA_017963875.1 Victivallales bacterium
ATGTTGACGACATTGCGGATGGGTTCGCCGCTGTAGCCAAGCCATCCACCCGAACGGACCTTGTCAGTGAAATCAGCCATCTTTTCAAGAACGGCGTTGACATCAGGCATAACATCCTTTCCTTTGACAAGAATAGGGCGGTTGGAACGGTTGCGGAGCGCGACATGGAGTACAGCGCGGTTTTCCGTGACATTGATTGCCTTGCCTGCGAACATGTCTTTGATGGCATCCTTGAGTTTTGCTTCCTTGGCGAGGCTGAATAGCAGTTTCATCGTCTGTTCGGTTACACGGTTCTTGGAGTAGTCCAGAAGCAAATCCTCGAATTCAATGCTGAACTTTTCAGTACGCTTCGGGTCCTTTGCGAAGAGGTCGCGCAGATGCGCGTCCTTGACGGTTTCAAAATGCGTTTCCAGCTGTTTCCAACTTTTTAAATCTGTGACTTTGGCCATTGGTTTGTTCCTTTATGTGGTTGGTGTTGAAAAGGTTCGTTGCTGTGATTGATTTTTAATAGATTGTCCGTAGTGCGGCGCGAACGCCGTCGTTACTACCGTCAGTCGCGCGAGAGCAGGCCAGACGTCGACGGCGCGGACGCTGTCGTTACTACCGTCAGTCGTCGACGGCGCGGACGCCGTCGTTACTACCGTCAGTCGTCGACGGCGCAGACGCCGTCGTTACTACCGTCAGTCGCGCGGGAGCAGGCCAGTCGGCGACGGCGAGGACGCCGTCGCTACTACCGAACTACTGCATGTCTATCTTGTACACGCGGACATTGTCGAAGAGGATGCGGCCCTTCGCATTCGCGCAGCCCGGAAGGACGAGCAGCTTCACGGCGTCTTCAGGCACTTTGGCGATGCCCTCGAACAGCCCCCACTCGTTGGGCCTGGGGTTCCTGAGGAAGAGTTTGACATCCTTCGTGGTGGCCGTCCACTGTCCCTTTGCATTCTGCCAGCGGATGGTGACATTCGGCACCTCTTTCGCGTCGGTGATCATGCCCATCGCGCTGACGTAATAGATTTCGCCAGACTTAACGGGCGGGATGTTGGCGATGAAGCAGGAGAAGCCCGTGCCGTCCATGAACGCGGCCTTCGAGCCGTTGATGCCTGCGGTCGGCGCGCAGCCGTAAGAGCCCATTTTCATGTCCCGCCAAAAACTCCATGTGGAGAAAACGCTTCCGACCCAGTCCATTTCAGGGTTGGCGGTGTCCTTTTTGCTCATTTGCTCGAAATCGGGGTTTGGCATTAGATTCGTGTATTTCTGCGGATTGGCTTGGACATCGGCGCGAATCTTGGGCATCAGTTCCAACGTCTTGAACGTAATGTTGTCTTCAAATGGCTTGGCGAGGCGTTCGAGCATGATGCGGGACTTCTCGCTGAGACTCTTCTGGCGGGCGCGCTGGAGCGCGGCGGCGCATTGTGCATGCAGGCCGCAGTCGTAGAGTGAAATCCAACTGTTGGTGGGTGCCGTGCTCCACCGTGAGATTTCGTTGCTTGCGTGCCATGCCTTTTCCGTGCAGGCAAGATAGTCTTTCACGTCTTCCGCAGCATCGTCAAACACGCGGCGGAGGTATTCGTCGCGCAGTTTCTGAACATCCTGGAAGGGATCCCAGAATAGCTGAGCCATGACCCAGAAGTAGATGGCGTTGTTGTCCCAGATGGCGATGTGGTTATCGTTGCCAGGGTTCTTGCGGGTGACATCGTCACCGAAGATTTCAGAGTGGCCGTAGCGGATGCCTCGGTTGTATTCGTACTGGAAATCCAGCGCGAAGTTCTTGTCGGCGGGGCGTGGGAAGGTGCCTGTCAGGCCGAAGTATTCGTACATGATGATGTTGGGCGTTTTCTCAATCCATCCAGTGAGTTTTTTGAACGTTGTTTCGTTTTCAGGTGCCGTGACGGGGAACTTGACGTTTTTTCCAATTGGGCAACTGACGATGACGATATTGTCCATGACTGAGATGCGCGGCGAGATTTCCGTGAAGAAATAAGCGTAGGTTGAGATGAGTTTTTCTGGAAATTTCTGTTTTGCGTGTTCTGCGATTTGGTTAAGGAAGATAAAGAAACGCGTGGAATAGAAGTCGGGTTCGCCGTATTTGACGACGGAGCCGTCGGGGAGAACGATGTCCGCCTTGCAGTCGGGGCATTGACACTGGTCGTGGTTGTCTTCGCAGAAGATGCCGAACATGCGGCAGTCGGAGCGCGCGGCGGCGTAATGGTCGAATTCCTTGATGAATGCGGCGATCATTTCCTTATTGGTGAAGCAGAGCTGCGTGCGGTAGCGGCGGCTCGACGGATCAACGCGCTTGCCGTTGATGAGCGGGAAGAACTCGGGGTGGTCCTTGTAGTATTTGCTTCCCTTGATGTAGATGCCGTTGACATTGTGGCCGAAATATGCTTCCTTGAACATGCCGTAGGTGTCGTTCAGCGGGTTGGACGAGCAGGACATGTTCGTCCAGTTCGAGCGGTTGCGGACGGACCACAGGAGTTCGTTCTTCTGGGTTCCATAGGCAAACTGCCAGCCGAGCATCTTGAATTTCGGTATGTCGAGGCAGTCGGTCTTCGTGAAATCCAGCGAGGTCTTTTGGGTGAAGAGCGTTCCGAATTCGACGTTCGGGCGCGCCCAGATGATGTCCGTGTTGTCGAAAAGTAACTTGTAGACGCTGTTCAGGACGCCTTTCGGTGTTGCACCGATGAGATAGAGATCACTGCCCTTCTGGCGAATGGCGTAGCCGTTGGTGTCTTTCAACTGTGCGAGCTCGGCGGCAAACATATCGTTAGCTCCTGCGTGGAGTATGATGCGCTGCGGGAGTTTTTCTGGCTTGGAGAGTATCGGCAGTTCCGCGCCGCTGATTTCGCGAATCCATAATTGCAATTCCTCTGCGGCAGCCGCGACGGGCTTTTCAGATGCCTCGCTGACGATGATTTCGGCCTGAGGTCTCCCTTGGTCAGTGACGATGAAGTTCGCGCAGAGAGGAAGCGAGAGCAGAGCGGAAAAAAGTGATACGAGAATGCGTTTCATTGTGTCTCCATTGGGGTACTTAAGGGCATTTCCAAATAAAACTTCATTATTTATAGTTTCCGCCTTCTTTTTCTAACCACGTCAGCCAGAAAAGCGGGAGTTACATCACGCCTTTTCGGCAAGCGTGTCAACGAGTTGGCGCGTCTCGCGGTTGAAGTTGAGGCCGATAAGCCATATCGGAAGCCCTTTCGCACGGTATGGTGCATCGTATTGTTTCGCGCGAACTTGCCTCAGGGCCGATTCGGCGGATTCGCCGACCTTCAGTTCGAAGATGAACACGCCGCATGGATGAATGGCGACGACGTCCGCCTGGCCGTTCGCCTGGCGGTCCTCGACCGTGCATTTGATGGCTTGGGACCACAGGAGCGTCAGAAGCATGCGTTCGTAGGAGAACTCCTGCACACGTTTTTCACTCGGGCCGTACGGCAGCGCCGCATAGAGTGCGCGGAGGCCGTCGAAGAACTCGTTCCAGCGAGTCCTAAGCAATTTCTTGCCAAGTGAAGTGACCCACGATATGTCCTGCCCTGCGGCGACGGCCGTCGTAAGCGTGGCGAGATCCTGCCTTACCTCGACATCAGGCACGCACAACGTGTAGGTCTGGCTGAACGGCTCGTAGTCGGCGATAGTCAGATAGCCTGTCTGGAAGAGCATCGGCACGGTTCGGAGAGCGCGGATATCCGTCACGTCGAAGTCACTTTCGTCCACATCAGTCACATTGTCCATGTCGACGCCGAGGAACTCCTCGCGTTTGAGGAAGTTCATCAGCATTGCCGCCTTACCCGTCGAGCTCCAGTAGTTGGTGAAATACTTTTCAAGTCCAGAGAGGTTCTTGCCGATGGACACAGGGTTGTAGACCGTTTCCGTGGAGTATTTTCCGAATCGGTAGCCGTTGAACCATCGCTTCAATTCGGCGCGGTAGTCGGCGTCCGAAAGTCCCATCTTTGCGGCATGGGCCCGCATGTGCTCGCCGAAGTACTGGTCGAGTTCCGCCTCCGTGTAGCCGAGCATCGTCGCGCAGCCGTCATCGAACGACAGGTCGACGAGATTGGAGAGTGCCGAGAAGACCGACATCTTCGTGAACTTCGACACTCCTGTGATCATCAGGAAACGTATTTTTCCAGTGCGGTCCTTCATCTGGCGGTAGAAGTCCGCGAGGGTGCCTCGGATGGCCTCCGCATCGTCAGGCCTGTGCAACAGTTGCGCCACGGGGTCGTCGTACTCGTCAATAAGGATGACTACACCTTTGCCGTTGCTGGTCTTGGACAGGGAATCAATGGCGCAGCCGAAATTGGACGCAGGCAACTTGGTGTCATCATAGTTTCCCCCCGCATTAGTGATTGCTGCGGAAACAGCATCATGGAAAAGTTGCCTGAAATCCCCAGGCGAAGATGACGCTGCGAACCCGAGGTTAAAGTAGAGCACGGGATGCTTCTCCCATGCCCAGTCGGTCTTTGAAATCGCGAGGCCGTCGAACAACTCGCGGTGCCCCTCGAAGATGGCCTTCAGAGTCGATATCATCAGCGACTTACCAAAGCGGCGAGGGCGCGCGATGAAGAAGCAGTCATTCGCACTCGTCAACAAGCGGTGTAGGTAGGCGGTCTTGTCAACATAGACAACGCATTTGCTCCGTAGTTTTGGAAAATCGCTTGAGTCAATCGTAATCTGCTGCATATCGGTCAACCTCCTTCTTCTGTGTGAAATACGTGTTACTGTATATCACAAAAGAACATTTTCAACCTGAATCCGTGAAGTGCCGTCAGATGGTGCGTCGGTCATGATTTAGCAGAATCCTTGCTATTCTTTTGAATCCTTTTGTGAGTTATTTCTCTCTCGTCTTTTCCCAAAGTGTTTTTATTTTGTGCATAAAAACTTTCATCTGTTAGAGAAGAAGCAGACAAAATAACGAAAAGAAGAAAAAAGATGTTTTGGTTGAAGTGGTCGATTAATGCAATAAGCCTATTCTTTAAGTGCCTCGCAGGCAGCGTATGCCCAATGGCTAAAGTCTGCTGGACCTTCCAACTGAAGGGTGATGACTGTCGGCATCTGGAGGGAATCAGGGAGGTCAAGTTCAAGTTTATGGTAATCCTTTTCTGCGACATGAGTCTGCGTGAAGGGTACATCGCCGTTGTCGGCAGTCGCCTTCAGGACGTTGTTTCTGAAGCCATACACAGGCATTGGGCCTGGATAGCGGCGGATGAGCCATACGAATGCGCGATCGCCCTTGACGGTGATGTCGCCCCACGGGAAGAGGAACGGGCGAACGCGGCGGAGGCCGCTCGTGCCGTAAAGCGCGTCTGGATGGCGCTTAAGGAACTCCCCCGTGCCCTTGAGGATGTCGCGCGCCTGCGGTGGGAAGCGTCCGTCGCCGTCGGGACCGACATTGAGTAGGTAGTTGGTACTGTTTCCCGCCATGTGTGCGAGCGAGAGCAGGATGTCATCAATGGACTTGTACATGGTGTCGAATGGTTTGTAGCCCCAACTCATGTTCATGGTGCCGAGACCCTCTGCAGGTCGTTCGGGGAAGGCGGCGGGCGCGGCGTTGTCGGCGAGCGAATCGTAGTCGCCCATGCCGTTTCCGACGCGTCCGCTGACGAGGCAGTGCGGCTGAAGCGAATGGACGTAGTTTTTCAGGTCTTCGCTCTGTTCGGGCAACATGGTGCCAGGCGTGTCGAACCAGATGATGGCGACGTCGCCGTAGTTCGTGAGCAATTCGCGCAACTGAAACTTGACCTTGTTGTCAAGATACGCCTGGAAAGCCTCGGGTGTCTTCTGCGCGGGCGTGTAGTCCCATGTATTTCCAGCCGCGCCCGCTTCGTGCCAGTCCTGGTTCTGCGAATAGTAGAAGCCGAGTTTCAAGCCATGGCGGCGGCAGGCGACGGCGAGTTCGGCAAGCGGGTCGCGCCCGAACGGCGTCGCGTCGACGATGTTGTAGCGGTCGTATTTGGAGTGGAACATGGCGAAGCCGTCGTGGTGCTTGGACGTGATAACCATGTACTTCATGCCTGCGTCTGCGGCGGCCTTCGCCCACTCGTCGGCGTTGAAGCCACTGGCGTGGAAATCATTCGCGAGTTTGGCGTATTCTACGGCGGGGACGGTGAATTTGCGCATGAGCCACTCGGAAACCCACGGTGTCTCCATGCCTTTCCAACGTCCGCCTGCCAAGGAATACAATCCCCAGTGGATGAACATGCCGAAGCGCGATTCCTCAAACCAATTTTCCATTGATTAAATCTCCTCTTGCATGACGTGTTGTAGACGACGGCGTGTCCGCACCAGCAGAAGCCTGTTCGCGCGGTCAGGCCAGTCGTCGATGGTGGACGCCGTCGTTACTGCCGTCATTTCTTCAACCAGGGGTATTCTACGCGATACATCTCGATATCGTCGAACAGGACGCCCTTGTCCTCGCCCTTCGGGTCCTGCGAGCCGCTGACACCGACGCAGACGGTCATTGAGATGATGTCGTAGTCAGGGGGGACAGTGACGAAGGCCGTGGCGCGTTTCCAGCCGTCGCCGAGGTCCTCGTTGAAGGCTGTCGAAACCTGGAGTGCCCAGAGACCCTGACCTTTGGAGTTGCGGAAGAAATAGTCGAGTTTCGGCGATCCGTAGATGCCTTCGTTCTTTGCGCGCGCGGTGATGACGAGTTGGTCGCCGACCTTGATGTCCTTCGTGCCTTGCGCGATGTTTCCTTCGGTGACATTGATGAAGCGCGCCATGCCGTTTTGGGGCTTGATGGTTCCTTTGGGCGAATGGGTGCTCTGCCAACTAGACCATCTGATAATGCCACTGTTCGTCTGGTCGGGGCCGTTCGGGGCACCGCTGTCGCCTGCTTCGAGCGTGCTGTTCGCCAACAGGTTCTTTTCTCTGTTGGCATACTTGAACATCGCAGTCTGCATATCCTTGCCTGCGCGGATTGCTTCGACGCAGTAGGGAAGGTTTTCGTTCCAGAACTTGTACGGAGCCTTGCAGATTTTCGGCCAGAAATTGCCTTTTTCACACCATACCCAGACGTATTCGTCGGAGTAGTTGAGGCAGTTGGCGATATTGTTGGCGAGCATATTGGTCGGGTTGTCAGTACGTGTGAAAAGGTTCCAGCCGCCCGCGTTTTCGCGTGGGACGTAACTGTCCAGATAGAGCGCAACGCCCATGGTGGTGATTTTGCGGAACTTGTCCTGATTCTTTTCGTCAATCCACGCGCTGCCGTAGAGGTAGAAGTTAGCGACGATTCGCGTGTAGTCGGCTTCGGTTGCCGCCTGATAGCCCGCGCCTTCGTTGCCGTCGACGATTTTCATCGTGTCTGGCGCGCCGTCGTAGACACCGTTGAAGAAGGCGATCTGAAGGCCCGTCGTGGTCATGTTCTGATATTCGGGGTGGTCGGCCTTGAAGGACGAGTTGCACTGGCTGGTCCAGAAGAACGTGAAGAGCGTGATGTCGGGGAACTGGCGATTGAGTTCTTCAATCCATTCTTTGCCGCGTTTGCGGACTTGCGCGGCAGTTTCCTCAAACGTATGACCTTGTTCGGGGCGGAAGCGGAACGGCTGGTTGGTATAGGGGTAGGCTTCAATATCAATGCAGAGTCCATCGCACATCGATTCCTTTGCGGCCCAGGCGAGCATTCCGAAATTGTTGAGGGTGCGTTTCCAGCCTTCGTCGTCGAACCAGTCCGCATTGAAGAGCGAGGAGTTTGCGCGGAAGAAGTTGTGCTTGAGGCGCGTTTCCTGGAGGCGGCGGAACGCGGGGATGAAGTCCTTGAAGTCTTCTTTAGTAAGCATCTGCGGCGCGCCGACCTGGCGCGGAAGATAGTAGGAGATGACCTTGCCGTTTCGCTTGAGGCGGAGGTCAGGGTAGAGGCCGATGCCGTCGAACGGGCAGGTTTCGTCCAGGTCTTTCAGGTCGCTCTTGAGGAACTGGTCGGGCTGCGACGGTGCGACCCAGCCAAAGTGGATCAGCTTCTTTTCTGAGCCTTTGACGCGGCGCGCGAAAGTGGTCTGCGAGAGGAGCAATGCGGCACAGGTCATGAGCAGGAATGTTCGGGAGAGCAGGTGTTTCATCATTGGTTCCTTTGGGTTCGGGGATGGTTGGTTAGGTTAAGATACAATCATAATATATTCAGAAGCATGTTATTTTCCATATCTCGAGTCGCATGGGCTTGACGTCATTGCTTCTTCCAGGGGAAATCGACGGGATACATCTCGATGTCGTCGAAGAGGATGCCCTTGTCCTCGCCCTTGGGATCCTGCGAGCCAGTGACGCATGCGGAGATGGTCAGCGAGACGATGTCCATGTCAGGAGGGACGGTGATGAAGGCGGTGGCGCGCTTCCAGCCGTCGCCGAGGTCTTCGCTGAAAGAGGTGGATGTCTGGAGCGACCAAAGCCCTTGGCCTTTCGAGTCGCGGAAGAAATAGGCGAGCGAGGGGTTTCCAAAAAGGCCTTCATTCTTGCTGCGCGCGGTGATGACATACTGCTTGCCGACGTTGATTTCTGTCGTGGACTGCGTGATGCAGCCGTTGGTGACATTGGTCAAGCGCACCATGCCGTTTTCAGGCGTGATGGTTCCCGTTGGCGTGTGGGTGCTTTGCCAACTGGACCAGTTCTTGATGCCGCTGTTCGTCTGGCCAGGGCCCTGCGGCGCGCCACTTGCGCCTGTTTCGAGCGTGCTGTTCTTCAGCATGTTCTTCGCTTTGTTGGTGTACTTTCGCATGGCGGCGTCCATGTCCCTCCCTGCTTCGATGGCTTCGATGCAGTGGGGGAGGTTTTCATTCCATGGCTTGAACTGTGACTTGCAGATTTTCGGCCAGAAGTTGCCCTTTTCGCACCATACCCAGACGTATTCGTCGGAGTAGTTGAGGCATTTGGTGATGTTTTGCGCGAGCATGTTCGTCGGGTTGTCGGTTCGTGCGAAGAGGTTCCAGCCGCCTGCGTTTTCACGCGGGACGTAACTGTCCAGATAGAGCGCGATACCCATGGAAGTGATTTTCCTGAATTTGTCGTGGTTTTTCTCGTCGATCCACGCATTGCCGTAGAGGTAGTAGTTTGCGACGATCCGGGTGTAGTCGGCATCGTTGGCCGCATGATATCCCGCCCCTTCGTTGCCGTCGACGATTTTCATCATGTCGGGCGCGCCGTCGTAGACGCCATTGAAGAATGCGATCTGGAGTCCAGTCGCGGTATAGTTTTGGAATTCAGGATGTTCGGCCTTAAAGGAGGAGTTGCACTGGCTTGTCCAGAAGAAGGTGAAAAGCGTGATGTTCGGGTATTGGCGGTTGAGCTCCTCGATCCACTCCTTGCCGCGCCTGCGGACCTGCGCGGCGGTCTCCTCGAAGGAATGGCCGAGTTCGGGGCGGAAGCGGAACGGCTGGTTGGTGTATGGATAGGCCTCAATGTCGATGCAGAGGCCATCGCACTGCGATTCTCTTGCGGCCCATGCGAGCGTGCTGTAGTTGGCGAGCGTGCGCTTCCAGCCCTCGTCGTCGAACCAGTCGGCATTGAAGAGGGCGGTGTTGGTGATGAGGAAATTGTGCTTGAGTCGCGTTTGCTGCAGGCGGCGGAACGCGGGGATGTAGTCCTTGAAGTCTTCTTTTGTGAGTACGTTTGGCGAACCGACCTGGCGCGGCGAATAGAAATGGATGATTTTGTCGCCACGTTTGATTTTGAGATCGACACGGACACCAATGCCGTCGAACGGGCAGTTTTCCTCTAGGTCCTTCAAGTCACAATTGAGAAGTTGATCAGGCTGGTTGGGCGCGACCCAGCCGAAATGGATGAGTTTCTTTTGTGATGACGGAACGCGGAGTCCATTGGCTATTGAAGTGAGAGACAGCGTGGCCAAAGCCAATAATGTCGTTGTGAGCAGATTTTTCATCGTGGGATCCTTTATGCATAGCAAAAGAAGAGATTGGACTTTCAGTCTGTTCATGCCATATTATAACGAAACTGACTTTGAATAGAATATACTCAAGGGGAAAACATTTTCCATTTGAGATGCAAGCAAATAGGGAGAAAATCTGATGAAATTGTTTATTACGGTGATATTATTCGGCGGACTTGTGGCACTAGCGGGGCAGAAGGTCTCCGACGACGTTCTCTTCCACGCCAGTTTCAACGAGGGGCTGACTGCGGACTTCGCCAAGGGCAATCCAAAGCCGATTACGCAGGCGGCCGCGGAAGCGAAAGAGGACGCAGGATATGATTTCGGCGGTGCCAAGCGTGGCGGGCTTGATTTGACTGCGTCGGGGGCATTTGTCGCATACGACGCCGAAGGCAATGTGAATCCACACGAGGGGACGATTCAGTTCTGGCTCAAGCCGACGCGGTGGATTCGCGAGCATAAGACCTGCCTCGCAAAAATCGTCTCGCTCGTCTTTGACGAATCGCGGCGCGGCAAAATCGAAGCGGGAACTTTCGATGACGAAATTGTTCCAGGCCTTGCGTTCTACAAGGACGAATACACGTGGCTCCTCTGCTACCGCAATTTCGCGAGTCTCAAGGACTACCTCATTACCTACAAGGCCGATCACTGGGACAATGAGACATGGCATCAGGTCACGCTGACGTGGAGCGAAAAAACTGGCAGGCGCACGCTGTTCCTTGACGGAAAGGTGATTGCAACGGCGGCATTCCATGAACTGCGCCTTGCACCGAAGGAACTGCTGCTCGGCTCCCCGAATCCCCTGAGCGACGCGCAGTGCGTCATCGACGAACTGCTGGTGCTTGGCAGACCACTGGCGGAGGCGGAAGTGTATGGGGCCTTCCAGATGCAGAAGGAGTATTCACCGCTCGGCGCGGAACGTGATCTTCTTCAAGCACTTGCGGGCGAGTTCAAGCCGATTCCATTGCAGGCGGCGGGCGCGGATGACAACGGCCTCTACACGGTCAACGAGCCGTATTCCGTATATTTTTCCACAGAGCCGCTGAAATTGGACGGCGAGTTCAACGAATCAATATGGACGCATGCGCAGCCGTTGCCGCCTTTCGAGCGATGGGGGGCAAAGAAGGATGGCGCCGAACCGATTGTCCCGACGCAGGTGAAGGCCGTATACGATTCACGTTCGCTGTGGTTCCAGGTCGTTCTGAACGAACCAGACATGGCGAACGTTCGCGTCACGAAGGACCAGCGCGACTTGAACATCTATGAGGACGACTGCTTCGAGGTGTTGCTCGACAGCGGCAATTCGCCCGAAACGACGTGGCATGTCATCGTCAACAGCCTCGGCTTCATCTATGACTCCAAGGCGGGGGACAAGAAGTTCGATTTGAGCGGCGCAAAGGCAGTCGCGAAAAAGGGCGCTGACAGCTGGACACTGGAGTTGATGATTCCCTTTGGGGACTTCGGCAAGCGCGCGCCGATGCCTGGCGAGCAGTGGGGCTTCCGTTGTGGTCGCGAACGCAAGAAGACGCGTGAGAACTCGTCCTATCCGCATACGACGCTCGGCCTTGACATTCGCGCCAATTTCGCGAAGATGCTTTTCTGCGGAACGCCTACGGGCGTGTCTGCGGTCGAATGCACGGTCAGGCAAAAAGAGTTCATGCCTGGCATGAACAAACTTGCAATAGATGTCGTCAATCGCGGAGCCGCTCGGAAACTGACATTCACAGCACGGATTCTCAATGCGGACGGTACGTATGGGAAAGAAAACAAGGAGGAAATGGATGCAGGGGCGGACTCCAAGGGCATTCTTGAGTTGAAAGTTCCTGTGATGTCGCTACTTGCGGCACAGATTGCGCTTGAATGCGCGGATGAAAAAGGCACTTTGCTGTGGCGCGGCGGTCTTCCAGCAGGCTTTGTGCCGACGACATTGGAGTCGTCGGCCATGATTTCGAACGCGATGTCCGATATTATGCGCTGGAGGGCAGTCAGCGAGGCGGTCAATATGGCATTTGGAAAGAACCTCGGGAACATGTCGACGGCATGTCTGCAGTTTGACGACAAAATCCGTGAAGCAGTTGTCTCTGGTAAGTTCGTCTCTGCGGAGGATTGCGCGAAGCAACTGGCGGTCCTCAATGGCATGAAGCAGTATTTCGAGAGCCGCCGCATGGTCATCGAAGAGACATCGCCGTGGGATGATGGCAGCCCGTCGGGAGTACCGTTGTCGATTTATTCCGTGGAGGAGATTCAGTTCAAGCAGGGTGTCAACGAATGGGAATCGAAGGCGATTGACATCACAGGGATTCTGCCAGGAGACGTTACCGAATGGCGTATCGGGCAGGACGACTTCTACAACGCGCAGGGCAAGCGCGTTCCGCGCAACGTCCTGATGGTTTATCAGATGCCATTTGTGCGCAACGGCGCGGGCCGCCTCGTGACCGATCCGCTGTACGACTGCGACGGCAATTGCTTCACACTGCTGCCTGGTAGGACGCGCCGCTTCTGGCTGGCGCTTCATTCGCGGGGAATGGCACCTGGAAAGTACGAGTCATGGCTGACTGTCAAGCCTGCGGACGTCCAGGCGGCACCACGCTCTGCTTGGCCGAGGATACGAATCACCGTGGAAATCCTTCCGTTCACGATTCCTGAAACACCTGATTTCCCGATGGATGCGTTTCTATGGAGCGGTGGATCAACGCCGATTGTCGATGAAATGCCGCTCATCGGCTTTATGAAGCGATTTCACATCAACCACATCGCCACCGATCGTTTCCGCTACGACTGGGGCAAGCCCGCGACTGGTATGGGGAATCTCGGCGCTCCGAAGAAGACGGACGATTCGCCGTGGGTTCCCTTCGACGCGTCTAAAATCACCGCCAATGACGCGTTTCTGAAGGCTGTTCGCCAGGAGCGCATGAAACTGCTGTTCCACTGGAACATCTGCCGTAATCCCGCATGGGTTCGGCTGATGAGCGACCATCTGCACGAACTTGGCTTCACGGATGATGACTATCTGTTCAGCGGTTTCCACGACGAGTTCCTCGTCAAAGGCTACAATGACTGGCTGCCGTTCCACCAGGCAGTCACGAAGGAGTCGCCAAACGTGCGGTTCAACACGACTTTAGTCACGACGCCTCCGCCAGAAGGCTTTACGGATGAGCAACTCCTGGACATCTTTCGCTACATCAAGGTGCCCGTCATCTATGAATCGTGGCTGTGGCCCGAAAATCAGGAGCGCACGACGCGTATGAGGCGTCTTCTAGCGGAAAGTCAGGGGCTTCATCCATGGATTTACCGTTGCAGCACGGGTGCGCAGAGCCTTCCGCTGATTCCATATTATCGCCTCGGGCCGATGCTTGCGAAACTCTGCGGTGTGAAGGGCATAGCCTATTGGTGCGCGGCAGTCATCTACGGCCATCCGTCGATGCGTAACGGGCGGAAGGTCACGATTACGCCTGAAAGCCATGCGGACCAGGCGGATCCGGAGGGGCGCTGGTTCGAGGGCGTCTGCTTCTGGCATCCCTCGAAAATCCTCTTGCCGACACGACGCCTGATGGCGCTGGTCGAGGGCCTGGAGGACATAGCGATGATTGATGCTTTGGAGAAGAAGTCGCCAGGCCATCCGCTGACGGCACGCGAGACACTGTTGGAACTCCACCAGAAGGCCGATGGGGAGAAACTTGCCGAATGGCGTGAAAAGATGCTGAAAACTTTGATTGAGAAGTGATTGTCGTTTAAAGCAAGGAGATAATAACCATGTGCATGATGTGCGCGTTTATCTCAAAGGACAAAAAGACACAGGCGGCACCGATATTGCTGGAGGCTGGAAAGCGTATTGAGGGACTCTGGAGCGGCCATTACACGGGTATTGGAGTGCAGGGCGATGACGGTACGCTGTGCATCCGCAAGACAACTGGCTATTCACGTTATTGGGAAGAACAGTTTTCCTGTTCGGAACTGCCTGGCTCCGTCGGTTTTTTCCATAGCCGTACAGGCAGCGGAGGGGATGTCCGATATGCGCATCCATTCCTTGCTCATGATGGTTCGGCGATGCTTGTTTCACAGGGCAGCGCGGGCATTTTCAAGAATCAGGATGAGATCATCGGTGCCATTGGCGATTCTCTGCTGGACGAAGGAGTCGTTTTCTCCAGCGCGGATTCCACATTGGAAATCCGCAAGTATCCATTTACGAAGGACGGTGCGCAGGTCCATGTGTCGGATATTGTCGCAGAGTATGCCGCAAGCAATTTCCGCAAGTTGCGCGACCCGCTGGTGGCTGTTCGCAAGACTGCCACGGATATCAAGGAGGAGGCAGTGTCGTTGTTTATATTCAAAGACTGTCCAGGCCATGTCTATCTCGCCAATATGAATCAACGGATATGCATCCACTTTGGAGAAGATGGCGCAATGATGGCATCCTGTGCGCTTGCCATGGGGGACCGCCCCGTCAACCTCATCGAAATACCGCCGAATACCGTCGGTGATGTCACCGCCACAGACGTGAAACTTGAGCCGTTGAATCCATTGCTGAAACCATACGAAGGGTATCCAGCAGGGCTTCTTGATGCAGTACTTGAATGGCTGCCGAACAATCCAAGAACGGGGCTTTCCTGTTTTCTGGACAAGGTGCTCAAGCAACATTATCCTTCAGATGTTCTCCGCCATGTCCCAACGACAAGAATTTTCGAATATCTGTATTATGAAGGCAGACTTCTACTGGAGACCGAAGAGGTCCCAGGTTTGGTGGACGAACATAAAGCGCTTAAAACAAGAATTACCCTTAAGGCATGAACTGCTGGATATCCAGGTGGTCTGGAGGCGTGTAATGTGAACGAAAAATAACTTTTTTTCTGACAAAACATGTCAGAATTGACGCAAGGAGTTTATTTTTTTGATTTTTTTCCAAAAGACGTTACATTATCACAAATTTTATTCCATTATCCAAAATTAACAATAAGAGGTGTTCGTAAATGTCGTTTCTTGATTCGCTCAAAGCCCTGTTTGGGGGCAAAAAAGACGATGCTCAAACTCCAGCCGTTGCACCAGCAACAAACAACTCCACGGTTTCCAGACCACGCAACAGACAGGTCTTCATGGGAAAGCCTGCTGAAGTTCCTGAATGGGCGCAGGGTCTCAATGCCACGGAATTGATGGCTCAGTTGAAGGCACATTCCACCTGCAAGTATGTCGCCAATTTCGAATACAAAAAAATCATGTCGGCGAAAGTCGGTGCGGACGGCAACCTCGTTGCAGAATACGATGGCATCGCAGGCGACTGCGGCGGTGTCAAGAATTTTGGATTAAAGGTCGCACAACGTGACGGCATGACGATGGCTTACAAGTATTTCGACCTCAACCTCGCCTATCGTGCCTGCTGCGACAATCCTCGCAAGTGTCCGTTCTTCCTCTTTGCCGAAAGCGAGAACGAAGCGGTCAATGCCCGCAGAAGATAATCTGTCTTTGCCTAGTTAGACATTTTATTTATCTAGTGGTTACGAGAAAAAGTGCTTCCGCCAATGTCGCTTGGCGAAATGCATCCAATCAGGCGACAAGGAGAAAAGTGGTGAAAAGGATCAGACTGTTTCTTGCAACTTCAGTCATGTTTTGTCTGACGTACAGTGTTTTTGCCCAGGGGCTATTCAAAAACGTCCTCAACAAAACTGTTGAAGCGACAGGTGCCGCCGCTTCAGCCGCCCTTCATACTTCGGCTAAACCTTGGGTTCTGGATACGGACTACGAGGGTTGGAACGATAACAATCCCATCAAGAAATATGTCAAGAACCTTGGAAAGGAAAAAAAGGAAGATGTTCTTGAACTGGACAAGCAACTTCGCGCACGGATAAAAGAAGACCGCCAGATCGTTGCCGTTAATGGCCCTGGCAAGGAAGAGGCAGAAAAAGAAATCGAACGCTATGAGAGTTTCCTCGGTGCCCTGGAAACCCCGGTCCTAGTAAATACCGACATTAAGATCGACGTTGAAAAAAAGAGGATGGATTTCTATTATTTTAAGGTCTTCTTCTCCAATTTCAGCAGGGATGTCAGATGCAATAAAAAGAACGGAAAGTGTTATTTCTACGGTGATAATGGCGAGCCTGAATACATCCGCGAGAAAGAGATTCCATTTGCACAGGAAGCCTTGATGCAAATGTACTACATCAACGTCTTCTGCGGCAACCAGGGAAATGATGACCACTATATGCAAATCCAGAGCAAGGCCGCCGTCAGTTGCCAGAAACTCAAGGAAGCCATCAACAACAACTCGCCAGACGTTATCATCTTCCATCCAATCCAAGAATTCCCCAAAGGCGCATTGCACGATGCCCTTGCGAAGGATGCACTGTCCCTTGCTCTTCCTAAAATGCCAAATGCCGTGGATGTCATTATCAACAGCGACGACTGGTTCATTAATCGGAACGCCTTGGGCATCATCATGAACCGAGGCTGTGCTGGTTGGGTCGTTGTGAAAGATGATCTAGGCAAGCGAGTCATTCCCGCCAAATGGGCACAGCCCAACCAGGGGGGGGACACTTACGGCAAACTGGTACTTACCAATTTCGGTGGCAACAAAAAGTTCTACGTCAAGTGAAATTTGACTGAAATGCTCTATTCTCCATGAGGGTTGTTCGACCTTGAGATGACAATCCTTTTGGTTCAGTTTCAGGGCTGTTGCAAGACCTCATTAAGAGGAAGCAACAGCCCCTTTTTAATATCTGACCACTTCGGCTGCGGAATTCTATAGGCCTTCTTATGAGAGGCAGAACCACCGTGGGGATTGTTTCATGGCATGGAGCCAGTCTTCGACTGATAGCGAGTTGTTCTTGCGGCAAGCAGCGTAATGAGCCGTATATGAGGCGATTTCCTGTTCGGAAATTTGCAAGTCTCGGAAGAAGGTACATAGATCACGAATTGCACAATCAAACCTTATGGATTCGGGAACTTGGCGAGCACGGGCAACATCAATCCAGAAAAGTTCCAGATGATTGTCGGATAACTCGCGGAAAAGCAGATTTCGTGCATGGAAAGCGGCATGGAGCCAGCCGTTGTCATGAAAAATCGCAAGGTACTCCATGTTCCCCATGCAGAACTCACGTCGAAGTTCATCATGTCCCTCACGGTAGTTACCGCTAGGCATGAAGATGCGGCCATCGTGCGTGTTGTTGAGAAAACTGGTCACAATGAACGTTTCAAGCAAAAGGAAGCATTTTCTTGTGTCTCCAACGGCGAGAACTGTAGGCGTCGGGATGCCCATTTGTGCTATTGCCTGATAGTTGCTCCATTCGCGTGCGGGAAGAGAATGGTTAAACAGGAAACGAGTATATTTGGTGACTTTCTGCGTTTTGTAGGCAAAGTCAAAGTCGCCGTCCTTGCAGTGCCAGACATATTTGTCATGAGACTCGTTGATGAGTTGATGAGTGTCATCCTGCGCCAAAGGCGTTCCGCGAAGGTGTTTTAAGACTTCGCGAAATTCTGGTATGGCATACGACCAACTGCGGCTGTAGTGCTCGCCTGGAATGGGATGAGGCAGTATTGTTTTATCTTCAGGTTTCATTTTAATTCTTTGTTGTCACGCTCTTTTGCATTTGAGACGATGTTGTCTGTTTTTGGTTTATGGTATTGGATTTCAAATACAAACGATAAGAGATGAAAGGCTTTTTATCATGGCAGTTTCTATATTCATCATTGATTTTTCCACAGTTCTCTGGCGTAATCAATGAGGGCAGTCTGGTTGGCGATGCCGAGGCGGAGGATGAACTTCTGGGCATCAGTGAGTTCCTCGAGTTCTGAATTGGCGTATTTATAAAGTGTATCGGTAAGTCGTACCAGTTGAAGTGGCTTTTCAGGGATTGGAGTCGTCAGGATGGTCGTCAGTGCTTCGAGATAGATTTTCTTGAATGATATTTCTGGCGGATAACCAAATTTGTCATGGAGAATTGCCTCAAGGTCTGGTTCGAGTCGGGATAGAAGATTGGCGGCTTTTTCTGGAGGGATGGACGTTATGGCCTGGACAACGGCTGAAAAACGCTGTTCTGTTTCAGGGGCGATGATATAAACCCCGTTCATGGGAATAGCCTTGAAGGGCTGCGGTTTTGGAATAAAGTCCAACGTGCTGAGGACAAGCGGTCTGTTGCCGTTGGCGAGTTGCTCCGTTGCCTTGACGAAAACCTCCAATGCCGCAGGATGATGCGCAAAGGAGAGCCACAATTGATTATCGCTTATGGAATCCGCCAAAGCCTTCAGTAGTTCGTATCCCTTTGGCTTTGTTGGCGTATTTTCACTAGAACCGTCAGTTAAAGGAATAGTCTCGGCTTGAACAGCGGTTGCAGTATTGCCAGAGGTTTCATCAGTCTTCTGTCTGCTTTCTTCCTGGGAGTTTTCTTGAACGGGATTGTCAGTTGCCGTGGAAGATTCTGGAGTTGTGATTCCCTGAGGTGTTTCCTGCGGAGAAGACTTGCCAGGGGAAGACAAGTAGTCCCAGAAATAGATTGCCAGGCATAATATGATAATTGGCGGAAGTGCTATCAAGACTTTTGTGGTGGTTTTCATCTGTCCTCTCCCAATTTAAAACACAATAGAAACAAAACGGTCTGCGGATGCCTTGTCGCAACACCACAGACCGTTACAATATCTTGAATTCGTCAAAGCCGCCAAAGGCTGGACTTTTCATGAATTCATTTGATTTTTCAGAAATTAATAATACCAGATGTGGTTATTTTTCATCAGCATCGGTTCGTGGAATGACTTCATCAACGAGTTTGGTGTTTGACTTGGCGAGGAGTTCGGCCTTTAGGGCTTCAACAGCCTTGCTCTTCAATTGGTTGACGATCATCGTCTCTGCGGTTTCAACTTGCTTTTTGCCCTCATCGCCTTCTGGCAATTCGCGTTTGACCTGATAGACGAGGAGATATCCGCGGGAAGCCTCAATTGGCTTGTCCAAAAGGACATTGTTGCCTGCCTTGTTCAGTTCGGCGCAGAGTTCAGGCATATTCTGCGCAGTGACGCCAGCCTGACTCCCGACCATTGAGAAACCGTAGAACTGAGCCTGCTTCAGCATCATCGGCGTCATGCCTGTGCGAGACATATACATCTGCTGATACGTCAGTTGAATTGCAGAATTGAGGGCGGCATACCAACTGATGGGCTTCTTGCCGTCAGTGAAACGCTTTTGTGTATCGGCGACTTCTAGTGTCTTGCCTTCCTTGAGTTCCTTCTGATAGGCGGCAAGAGCGTCCTCTGCGCGTTTCTTCGCGGCGGCGGAGGAGAGTTCGCGATTGTACCAACTCAGCAACTTCGGGTCAGTCTTGGCTGGTTTCTCGATTACAAGTTTGCCATCGGCTTCCGTGATGAAAGGCACGATGTTGGTGTTGTAATTGTGAATCGCCTTGATTTCAGCGATATATGACGCTGGGTCCGACATGTTTTCTTCAGGATTTGCGGCAATTTCTGAAGCGAACAATTCGTCAAGGGACTTCTTCCCGACGAGTTTAGGCTCATAAGGTTTGAGAATCTTCTCGTCGAACATGACCAGGGCTTTTTCTCCGCGAAGGATGTTTGCGGCTGCATTGCGGATGTTTTTGTCCTTATTTGGGTTATCGACTTTCATCGCGATGGCGAAACCGTTGTCGCCAGAGTCGCCAGCGATAGGCGTGAGCGCGGTCGGTGCATTGATTTCCTTGATGCCCTTGATTGCTTCGACAAGTGCCTTCTGCTCCATGTCGATGTTGCCGACGAAAGTGCCTTCTGGGAAGCCATTCTGTGTGGCGACTATGAGTTTGTTCTTTGCCGCTGCTGCATAGAATTGAGCAAAACGAGTGGTTTTGGCCTTATTGTCCAGAGGTTTGGCCAATTCGGCGATAAAGCCATCAAAGCGTGCCCTAAGCCATTTTTCAGCCTTGGTATCCTTGACCGTCTTGGTGATTTGCTCTTTCACGTCATCCAGTTTCTTGTCTTTGAAGAGCGTCGCGGCGTTTGCATCGAAGAACGCCTTGATTTCAGCGTCCGTAGGATTGATTTCATCTGCGAGTGCCTTGTCCTTTTCGGCCTTCTTGAAAATGTCCGCATAGTCGCGGTAGGCCACAAGGAAGTAATCCGTCATACGATCCTTGTCTGTGAGTTCAGAACCACGGTCTTTCAGGAAAGCATCGATTTCAGCATCCGATGGTCTGGAATCACGTTCCAGATTCAAAGGAAATGTGGCGACTTTGACAGTGGAATCCGCCGCAACCGTCATGACAGTCGCAGGATCCGCCTTGATGTCCTTGGTGACACTATCCAGAACGCGGTTGGCAAGGATATCGTCCTTAAGCATTTCGTCAAAATCTTCGCCCGTGAGTTTGAATTGCTGCTTGACGACATTTTCGATGAAGCGCTTGAAACGCGCCTGAGTGAAGACGGTCTCTGTTGAATCAAGTTCGTTACCCGAATGGTCCTTGTCTGAGATTTTCCAGTAGGGGAGTTTTACAAGGGCGTCGGCAAATTCTTCGTCGGTGATTTTGTCCAGTTTTTTCTCATGCGCTTCATGGACCAGACGCATTTTCTCAAGCGTCATCTGGATGAGTTCAAAGTCATTGGTACGGGAGGGCAGGCGGCGGTTGTTCATCGCATTGAGCAGGCGAATCTGCGATCCTTTGCGCATGATGTCGTCAACGGCAAGATTGCGCCCATACATGTGGCCGATGGAAGTCAGACGTTCACGGCCAGTGCAACTGTTGTCGCCAGAGCCGATGGTGAACACGAAAATGACCGCAATGACGATGCAAAGAACGAGGTACGTAACCTTACCATGCTTGTCAAAGTAGGAATTGAACTTGGTGATAATCATTTCAGCCTCGCATAAGTGGTGGGGTTATATGGTTAGTTGTTTTGATTTCTTTAGTTATTATCGGTCGGCGCGGATGGCCTCGATGGCGTCTTTGCGGGTGGTTTTCGAATGGAAGACGCTGCTTCCCGCGACAAGCATGTTGGCACCTGCGCCAATGACCTGGCGGGCAGTCCCGACGGCGATGCCGCCATCGACTTCCAAATGTATCTTACGGCCGCTCTGTTCAATGGCTTTTTTCAATGTCTGGATTTTTGGAATCTGCCCTTCCATGAACGACTGACCGCCAAAGCCAGGTTCGACAGTCATGACAAGAATGAGTTCAACCATGTCCAGATAGGGTAGAATGGCGCTTGCGGACGTGCCAGGCTTCAATGTAATGCCCGCGCTGCATCCGCAGTCGTGTATCATGGCCAGAGCCTCTGCAATGTCTCCATTGCTTTCTACATGGACGGTGATGGAATCGGCGCCTGCATCGGCAAAGGGGCGGATGTACTTCAGAGGATCGGTGATCATCAGGTGCACATCGAAAATCATGTCGTTCTGTTTCCGCAATGACTTGACAAGCCCTGGTCCCATGGACAAGTTTGGAACGAAATGCCCGTCCATGATGTCAATGTGCAGCAAATCCGCAGCAGCCACGTCGGCCACGTCGTCGGCCAGATTGGCAAAATCTGCGGAAAGGATGGATGGAGCGACAAGTATGTCGCTGGTATTGAGCGTTGTGACAGGTTTACGGGGACGATTGCTCATGTTAAATTGACCTTAATTTTGACATCCACTATTCCCTGTGAGGTATGGATGGAAACAAAAAACGGGCACGGGGATAAAAAATCCGTGTCCGTTTCAATGGTTTGACTCATCGTCTCGCAAAGCATTTGCGATAAATGGTGGAAATCAGGCTTTGACAATCTTGTTGGAGCGAATGCAGGCTGTGCAGACGCACATTCTTTTGACTTCGCCGTTGACCAGCACACGGACATTCTGAAGATTCGGGCTGAATGTACGTTTGGTGTTCTTGACGACGTGAAGACCGATACCGCCTTTTTTCTTTGCCAAACCGCGGTAGGTAATGTGACCGCCGACAGTCTTGTGCTTGCCGCATATTTCACAAACTCTGCTCATCGTTGTTTCCTCGTTGTAATGCCTTCAGGCTGTTTTATATTTTTGAAATTGATATCGTCTTTCAACAAAAAAAACCTGTGCGTTGACATATTACCTCAGTGGCAGTGTGTTGCGCAGGTTTTCACCCGTCTCAGGGAATATGGTTAATCTTGCGGAAAGTCCTCTTCCTGATTCGTATGGTGCAATGCCTTGATATCCGAAATCGGCATTCCGCAAAATACAAAAACATTTGATGGTGGGACGGCGGGGACTTGAACCCCGGACCCCCGCATTAAAAGTGCGATGCTGCTACCGACTGAGCTACCGTCCCATCAACAAACAAAATACATTCAACAAACATTTTTCCCATGTCTGGCAGATGTATTTTCTATTAATTTAGCATGGATTCCTGATTTTGCAATCTTCTGAAAGATTTTTTTTGGCGTAAAGGGTTTTGTCTAGGTTGCGATTTTCAACAAAATCCTGTGGAAACTTTTTTTAAACAATGATTTGAGTTTCTGTTTTTAACATATAAAGTAACCAAAGTTTCAAGTTTTCCGTAAAGCAAAAATATATAAGGGACATAAGCGATGACGGCTAGAGAACAATGGCAGGCCTGGCGCAGTGGTGATTCGCCCGCAAACGTCAGCATAGACGATTTTTACCGTTGGCTTGAAGATTTCACCTCGGAGGCGGAAGATAGTGACGGATTGTTTGAGCGTTGGCGCGCATTGCCCGACCGCGAGTCCAATATGAAACGTATCCTGGAAGGTGAGATCATTGGAGTAGGCACGCAGCCGCAGTTCCTGTATGGAACGTTTTTCGGTCTGTTTCAGGTCTTGCATGGGAGAAAATGCTTCATAGGGACATGCGAACCCGTGGACAATGTCTATTGCCATGCAGTGGTTCGCAGACTGACAACGTATCTTGGGAAGATTGTTGTTCGCGTCAATGGCTCGATGATGGCTTCAGAAAAACTCTATCTTGGCAATTTCAATGATGTCAATATGGCATTTGTTGACTATGTCGAGTTGATGGCCTTGAAGAAGAAAAATGAGGAATTGTTCAAAAAGCACGTACAGGCGTTGTTCCTGCTTGAATACGATTTGCCCATCTATACCATGAGGCTTGTCATGATGGACCATGGGCTTGAACGTGGCGCTGGCATGGCATATCATTGCACAAACAAGGTTCCCGAGGAATGGGCCAAGGGCATGTGCATTGACACGTCTCAGGAACTGAAGAGCATGGAAGGGCTGGTCTTGGGCGGTGTCTATTCCTATATCAACTCATACACGGTTTCGGAAACGGAATTCCTTCTGGGGCCGATGCTCAAGAAGAAAATCAAGGTCGTCCGCGGCAAGGGGAGCAAGTCCTATACTTATCGGACAGATGCCCAGCGGGCGTCAATGCTTGTTCGTGATGTGATGCAGACAGAGGGAAATGCGCTGATTCTTTGCTATACGGATGGCGTCCGCCAGTCCGTTTGCGAGGAGTTCCGCAAGAGCGGGCAGGATGTCGTTGTTTCAACAAATCCCATGGACATTCTGACGGCGTTTGTCCAATTGCCTGGCATGGAATCCAAGAAGAAAGTGATGCTTATGCGCAGTTTTCCTTCGACCTTGGTCATTCCGCCTAAACCGATCTGCAAAGGCGCGGTATTTCTGGCGGAGCATTTCCTTTCGACGAATATCGAGGAGAAGGCACTTGCGATTAGCGAGGGGGTGTTCGAGAATCCTCCAGGAGTGCGCATGTATTTCAGCATGGAAGACCAACTTTTCAAGACGTACGAAAAAGAGGGTGGTTTTGACAAGTTGTTTGCACTTATTGATTTCACTGAAAAATATGATCCGTGGCGTCAGATTCGCCGAGTGCTTGCCAGAACGATGGAGAAACGGCTGCATAACCTTCGTGTCTTGAGCATGGATGAGGATTCGGTCCTCATAACGATGATATTCCAGGGAGTGACTCATCCAAACCTCGTGAAGGATTCCAAGCCTAAACTGACATCGAAACTGGATGCCCCATGCTTCTGTGGTTCTGGCAAGCCGTTCAGGGAATGCCACGGCAAGAAGAAATAGCAGGGGAAGATGGGCTTGCAGAGCGGAAAGGAATGTAAATTTCAAAACAATAAAAAAAGAGGCAATATGTTCATCACCTACGGATTAGACGCGAAGGATACGCCTGACAAAATCCAGACATACGTCGAAAACGGCGCAGAGGAATTTTTTGCTGGGTTTGTGCCAAAGGAATGGCTGGAAAAGTACGGATGGGAAGTCTGCCCCAACAGACGTCCCCTTGGAGGCGGATACAATTTCACGCAGGCAAGTGAACTGGAGGCTGCAGCCAAGGAGATCCATCGTCTGGGCAAGCGCTTGAATCTGGCAGTCAATGCGCATGACAATGGCTCGGAGAGAATCGCAGGCATTCGTTTCACCGTCGAGACAATGGAGCAGTTCAACCCAGACGGGTACATTGTGGCAGATCCTGCGGTTATGTTCTCCATGAAAAAATGGGGCATCGACCGTCCGATTCATCTTTCGACAGGCGCGGGATGCTTTTCGTCCGATTCAGTACGCTTCTTCTGCGAGCATTTCAACGTCCGCCGAGTTGTCATTCCCCGAAAGATGACGTTGAATGAAATGCGCAGAATGATTGAGAAACTCCAGGATCTGAAACTGGAATTCGAGGTTATGATCATGGGGTATCGGTGCTATTTCAATGATGAGGACTGCCATTCCATCCATAGCGGCGCACGGAAGAATCTTTGCGGTGACGTTTCCATTTCCCCGTATGTTGTCACGAACCGTTTCCCGAAGAACTGGAAAGATGCCACCGAGGACATGATCGCGCAGGATACGCATGTCATGAATGAAGACTCGGTGCTCAACAAATTCTGCAATGACTGGATACGCGGCGAACCGCAGAATCCACCGTATATGCCGAGATATAGCGGAGTGGGAATCAATCCGCAACTGGCCAAGACATTGTATCAGAACTGCGGGCTCTGCGCCATTAAAGAACTTCGCGACATGGGAGTCCACGCACTGAAGGTTCCGCTTCGAGGTGCCATGACCTACAAGTTGCTTCCACTGCAACTTGTCTATAAGGTGATGACGGCTCCCAATCCAACCCATGAGTATTGTCGAAAACTGCTGAACAGCCCAGCGTTCTGCGAAGAGTTGACTAACTGCTATTATGATGTTCGGGAGGGCTCAAACTAATGGAATTGGCAATTTATTTCCCCGACATGGAGCGTCTCCTGGACATGGACGATGCTCTTAGAGTCATTGATATGAAGAAGTTGTCAACATACATCATGACGACGATGTATGTCCAGAATCCCAATATTTATGACTATTCTGTCAATTTGACCATGGGCCAGTGGATTCAGGCGATCCGCAACAGCGGGCTTGATTTCTCCCGCCTGTATTTCGGTCAGGAATTCTGCGCGAACCTGATTCCGCCTACGGATGAAATTGAACAGGCGTATTATTTCAGCAGGCAGATGGAATGGGACTTCACATACGTGACGGGAGTGGCGAATACCGAGGTTGGATTGGAGAAAATCAGGAAAAACCTGGACAAACTGAAGGAACTGGCCCCCGACTGCGAGGTCGTCGTCAACGACTGGGCCATGCTTCATATCCTCCCCAATGAGTATCCGTCGTTCAAGATTGTCATTGGCCGTTTGCTGAATAAGCAGACACGCCTGAATCTCTTCATGAAAATGGGTTCTTTCCCGATGCATACGGAAGGCATAGAGACGCCTGCGGATAAAATTCGGGAAAACCAACTTTCCGCATACGCCGACATATCGCTGTCGAATCCAGACTATCTCTCAGAGTTGAAGAAAATGGGAGTTGTTGGAGCGGATCTGGACATGACGCCCCAGGGAGTCATTCGCCCCGCTGATGGCTGGGGACTGAATCTAGGGTTCTATTATCCATGGGCGTATATCGCCGTTGGTCGGAATTGCGCGACTGCTGGCACGGCGGACAAGGTCAGGACATTCGTGATGACAGACCGTCCTTGCGGCAAGTTGTGCAAGAAAATCAATTGTTCCCCGAGCATGGTTCAGTTTGATTTCCCGATTATCCAGAGAGGCCCCGCCTTGTTCATTCAGAATGAAGAATTCAACCAGATGTACTTGGAGAATAAAATAATCAAATACGAGCGTCTGATTTATCAACCAGGCATTCCAATCTAATCATCAAAGTTTTTTCAATATCATGCCTGCAGGGGCCGAATGAAGCCTTCAGGCATGATGATGTGCGTAAAGATTGTTTTTTCAAAATGAAAACCAATGATTTGCTTGATGCGCTTTCGCGGATTCGGTGAGGGGCACGGCACGTGGTGAAGTTTTTTGTTTTTCACTCCAGTTGTTAAATGGCTACTTTTCATATTAAAACGTATGGCTGTCAGATGAATGAGCGTGATTCCGAGGCGCTTGCCTGTCTGCTTGAACAGGCGGGCTACTCGGAAGTGGAGGATGAATCTTCCGCAGACGTGATGATTTTCAATACCTGCTCCGTGAGGGACCAGGCTGAAAGAAAGGCCATTGGGAAAGTGGGATTCATGAAAAAACTGAAGAGCCAGAAGCCTGGAATGATCGTGGGCATCATCGGATGCATGGCGCAGAATCATGGGGCAGAATTGCTGAAGGAACTGCCTGTCGTGGATTTTGTCGCGGGAACCGACCAACTTCACCGCGTCCCGCAGATTGTTGATGAAATTAGGCAGAAGAGGGTGCGTGTGGTGGAAGACGCTTTGGATCGTGAAATCAGACCTGAACTAGATGCGCACCGTTATGGTGGTGTCTGTGCGCAGGTCGCCGTCATGAGAGGCTGCGACCAGTTCTGTTCGTATTGCATCGTGCCGCATACAAGAGGGCGGGAGAAAAGCAGGCCGATTCCAGCGATCGTGGATGAAGTCAGGCGGCTTGTGGACAATGGCACAAAGGAAATCCTGCTTCTAGGGCAGAATATCACGGCTTATGGCGTTGCGGAGGCACGGAGGGCAGGAACATACAAGCCAGCGGATTTTTC
>JAGCTA010000088.1 GCA_017963875.1 Victivallales bacterium
AGCCCGAACTGCCGTATCCGCTGAAGGAGGTGGAGTGCGCCGACGGCACGGTGCAGCACATCTACGAGATTCCCGACGAAGACAAGGCGAAGGTGCTTGCCGACCTCTACCCGATGGTGGACGGGCCGTTCATCGACGACACCCTCTTCGACCTCCACGAGCGCAGGGAGTTCAAGGTGCGCGACTTCCTCGTCATCCGCTGGTGCGAGGGCAACCTCCTCGCCAGCCCATACTTCCCGCGTAGCGGCGGGATGATGGTGGATTGGATTTCCCCGGAGAAGGCCAATGGGCAGGGGATACTTCTGGACATAAAGATAGGGAAATAAACGAATCATAAGGTTGCGCGATGCAAAAAAAAGCATCGCGCAACGATTAATTCGCGTAAGCCTGCTTGCAAGTTCCATTTTACAAACCATATTATATAACCTTGACCAATGTTGCACAATCTTCGACCAAACCTTTTCGGGGTGAAAATGCCTAACGAGTATTATAGCATAGCAGAAGTGGCAGACATGCTCTCAGTCTCGAAGGAGACCTTAAGACGCTGGGATGCCAACGGAAAACTTGTCCCCATAAGACACCCAATTAACAATTATCGGGTCTATCATCACGATCAGCTTCTTATGTTCGATGAAGCCAGGCTGATGTTCAACTCAATGTGGGATGAGGAGATGAGGACTACACCAAACCGCCCATACACCGACATTGAACTGTTTGCCGGAGCCGGGGGACTGGCCCTTGGTCTGGAGAAGGCTGGCTTCGAACACGTTGCCTTGAACGAGCTGATGAAGGATGCATGCGATACCCTGCGCAGGAATCGCCCGCAATGGAATGTCCTTGAGGGTGACGTGGCACAAATATCCTTTGAAGCCTATCGTGGGCAAGTCGATATGGTGTCCGGAGGTTTTCCATGCCAGGCGTTCTCCTATGCTGGAAAGAAGCTTGGCTTTGAGGACACACGCGGCACGCTATTCTATCAGTTCGCCAGGGTGGTGAAAGAGGTGCAGCCAAAAATCTTCCTGGGCGAGAATGTCCGCGGTCTGCTTGAGCACAACGAGGGCAAGACAATGGCAACCATCAAGGATGTCATTCATGAACTTGGCTATACTCTGGTGGAACCTCGTTTCCTCAAGGCAATATTCTACATGGTTCCCCAGAAGAGGGAACGCCTGTTCCTTGTCGGCATCAGAAATGACCTAGCCGACAGACTGACATTCACATGGCCGTCCCCATACAAGCGAATACTTACCCTGCGGGATGCGCTCAAAGCCGGTGAACTGTATCCAACGGACGTGCCAAATTCCCCTGGGCAAAAGTACCCGCAGCGCAAACAGGAGATTCTGTCCCATGTTCCGCAGGGGGGATATTGGAGGGACTTGCCAGTTGAAATGCAGAAGGAGTATATGAAGGGTTCCTTCAGCCTGCCTGGAGGAAAAACCGGGATGGCGCGTCGTCTCTCCTGGGACGAGCCATCCCTGACATTGACCTGTGCTCCCGCCCAGAAGCAGACAGAGCGCTGTCATCCAGAGGAGACAAGACCGCTGACCACCCGTGAATATGCGCGCATCCAGACATTCCCCGACGACTGGGAATTTTCGGGGAAGATGGACAGTGTGTACAAGCAGGTCGGAAATGCCGTTCCAGTCAATCTTGCTTACGCTATGGGGCGCGCGCTTGTCAGGATGTTGAATCAACTTTAACGAATAGCGGAGAACAGAAATGGCTTACCTCTCATGGATTTCAGACGAAAAACTTTTGGCTGCGCTAAAGGAGTTCGCTGCAGCACTTTCCCGCGGTGATGAAAAAAACGCAAAGGACAGTGGACGCAATGTGATTGATCCTTTTGCCACAATCTTCACCCTTTCTTTTTTCAAGATGAACCACGAACACTGGATTCAGATGGAGGAGTTCAGGAAAAAGGACAAAACCCTGACCAATGCCCTTGGCACGTTTCATCAGCAAGTGCTCGGCAGTGTGGATGGTTGGCAGGATTTGGGGACAAAGGCTGTGGTTGACCTGGTGAATGACGACAAGAAAATCATAGCCGAGGTGAAGAACAAGTATAACACAGTCAAAGGTTCCGACAAGATTAACATTTACAATGCCCTCCATTCCTGCATATATGACAAGGTGAGCAGATTCCGTGGCTACCAGGCATACTACGTTACGATAATCCCCCAAAAACCGGAAGGTATCCTGCGCCCGTTTGTGCCTTCGGACAACAAAAGCGGAACAAAACCAGCCGATGATCCATCGATTATGGAGATAGATGGAAAACGCTTCTATGCTCTCGTCACTGGATGCGAGACAGCCCTGGAAGATCTTTTCAAAGTCCTGCCGACCATTCTTGCTTCAACGCACTTCCACTTGCTTCTTGACGACAAGAGCAAGGCGATGGTCGTAAAACTGTTCCATACTGCGTTTCATTAGTTTTTCCTTTCATGGACAAGATTACCCCAGAGCAACGCAGCTACACGATGAGCCGGATTCGGTCAAAGGACACGAAGCCGGAGATGCTTGTGCGCCGCCACCTCCACGCCCTGGGATTCCGCTTTCGCCTCCATTCGCCAAAGTTGCCTGGACATCCCGACATTGTGCTTCCCAAGTGGCACACGGTCATCTTCGTGAATGGCTGCTTTTGGCATCGGCACGAAGGCTGTAAAGCGGCTACCACGCCGAAGTCTAATGTGGATTTCTGGAATGCCAAGTTTGAGCGGAATGTGACGCGTGACAGGAAGGAGCACGCAGCACTTGAGCAGGCAGGCTGGCATGTAATTGTCCTTTGGGAATGCGAGGTGAAGAAACGCCTCTCCTCCATTGGCGATGAAATCAAGGAGGAGCAATGAACTGCACACTCTGCAACATGTGCATGATTGAGGATAAGACCACTGGTCGTGTCCTCGTTCAGCACCGCCTTCCCAAGGCTACAAACCCTTGGTGCGGGCTGACATTCCCCGGAGGGCATGTGGAGGCGGGGGAGTCCATCACTGCCTCGACAGTTCGCGAAATCCGCGAGGAAACGGGGCTGACGGTCTCGAACCTGCGAATGTGCGGCGTGGTGGAGTGGGAAGTCCCTGAAAAGCCGAAGAGCACCGTCTGGCAGGACAACATCCCGAACTCCAAGTACATCGTCTTCATGTTCCGAACCAGTGCTTTCACGGGTGAACTCAAATCTTCAACCGAGGGGCGGATGGAGTGGATGACGCTGGACGAGATGCGGCGTGGTGGCCTTGCGCCGCACATGGTGGAGTACCTCCGTGTCCTGCTGGAGGATGATGTTCCCCAAGCCTACGGCATCAGCGGAACGAATGAGTTGTTTGTCATTGAAAAAAAGCCATTGCAAAGTTGCTCAAATATCAAACGAGGGTAAAGACTATGACCGGAAAAATAGAAAAACCAGAACAGCCTTATCTTGCTGCTATATTTGAGGATAATTACCTTCGTAGAACCCACAAGAACCTTACCTCGAATCCGATTGTGGCTTTGACTGAACTAGTAGCGAATGCTTGGGATGCAGGGGCACTAAATGTAAGAATTACAATTCCTTCAGCATGTGGAGAAGAGATAAAAGTTGAAGACGATGGAACAGGAATGACAGAAGAGGAGTTTCAGTCAAGATGGCTGACATTAAGTTATAAT
>JAGCTA010000089.1 GCA_017963875.1 Victivallales bacterium
CCCTGGATTCCAGGCAGGTCAATTCACATCCCATGGAAACAATCTTTCTGCGTTCACCTACAAGACAGTCATTCCAGCCATGTGCCGCCATGCTTCTCAAATATTCCGCAGCCTGCCTAATATCTGGCATTTTCACACCCAGCAATTGTTCACGACGTCTCCCCCGCTCCTCATTCGAAAGTCCAATCATCTCTCTCACCAACGCCACATGGCAGCATTCCGACGCACGAAGCGGGACATCACCGCGAATGCAGCCTACAATGGCTCCCGTTATCTGCTTTTCATTCCAATGCTCTGTTCTTCCGACAGCCTGCCTGAACACGTCAAGCGTCTGCTGTGGATTCGGGTCGCGGAATGATATCATCTGAAACAATTGATTGGCTGGAGAAAAACAGCAGGAACCTCCGTATGCCCCACCAGACATCCGAATCTTCTCCTGAAGGAATCCCTCGCCAAGCAATTCCGAATAAACATTCAACGGTGCCCAGAGAGGCTCATCATAACCGCATACACGAAATGACCTGACGCAGCAGAACTCCGCCTTGCCGTTGGGTATTCCCTCCTTCCGCCCCAGCAAACGCAGCGACCCACTGGAAAAGTCCTCCAAGACACTCCATTGCTCTACTTTGGCTCCATTCTTTAGACGCCGCATCAGTTTTTCAAAACCACTGGCATCCCCTGCGTATGAGACAACCGTCGGATAGGCCCCACGCAGTTTTCTCATCATCCGAGTCATTATGTCCATTAATGCACCCGAGGCGTTTTTCAAATTCTTCACGAGCCCATGGAGCCGACGAATGCCGCCAATCCCATACCATGCATCATAGCACGTCTCCAATGGCGAAATGCCGACTCCTGAGCGGGCAATGGCGATTTCAATGGCATCATCATCGGAATTCAGTTTCATCAAAGCCTGTGAGAGACATTGCCTCAGTATTTCCTGGATATGTCCCTTTTCCTTGAAAACCGTTTTCTGCCAGCGCAGTTCCAGACAGTCAAGAGCGGCATCCCAACAGCCTGACAATGCACCGATTTTCAAAAGCAGTGCCCCCATGGGGGATTTCCGAAGCACGTCAGACGATTCCAGCAAAATATCCACATCCAAGTCAGCGCCAGCCAACGCAAGCCTCTGTTCGAAATCTCCGTATGTCACGCCACGCACCCCCAAACCGTCCATGAGAATGGCGAACACAGGAAGCAGAGCCTGCTCCTCTGGAGTGAACATGCCTGCATCAAAAGCCATTTCGACATAATTGACGCCGTTGTGGAACTCGTTATCATGAAGCACAACCGTCCCGTTAGAGAGAAACATACGATCTGTTTTTGGGTTGAAAGGCTCCTTAGGGAGTTGCCGCCTCTTCAGTCGTGGGAAAGAAGCCAGTGCTTCTACGCTGTCGGCCTGGGCCTGATAACGCCTGAACGACTCTGTCAGACTCTCCAGTTCTTTTTTATCTTTTTCAGTCATTGAGTGGAATATTCCATCCAATCTCTTTTCCTCGTCAAGCCGCCTTTTCTCCGCCAGTGTCTCATCGGCAATGAAACGGATTTCCAGACGATGTGGATTATCAAGAAGAAAACGCTTCAGCAGCCCTTTTAGGAAATCTGGATTGCTATGAATCGTTTCCTCCAATAAATCCAAATCGTGACGGTAATCAACGCCAGCCAGCGGTTCCTGTCCCGCCAGCCAATTCCTCATGATATGCCGTCCTGTGATCAAACCGAACCCATTGGTGATTTCCTGATAGCGCAGTCGCAATTGATTGAATGCCGCGTCAACTTGACGCCCCGTAAAGCCGCTTGCGCTCAAATGCTTCATGCATTTCAGGACCTTGGCCTTCAGGCTGCCAAAGGATTTTTCAGAACAATTCACGACACCAACGATAAAAAGGCATTCAGCGTACTCCACTTCAAGATCACTGCATTCAAGCAAATCTTCACACAGCCCAGATTCCAGTAATACCCGTCGAAGAGGCGAACTGTCATCTTCAAGCAACAGAATCGAAAGCAACTCCATGCCAAGAAACTCGTCTTTGCCCAGCAGACGGCCTAGATACCAGTTCAATGACCAACTGCAACATTCCCCATCGGTATCCTGACGGTCAACTTCAAAAGCCAGACGGAGCATACGCGGCCTCTTCCATCGCTCCACTTCAGGCAATGGAAACGTCTTTGAAACTTGTCCCGTATGCGTCATGCGCCCATGACAGTTTTCCTCAAGATATTCAGAAACGCATGACAGTTTTTTTTCTGTGGGAATATTGCCATAAAAGACAAGACGCGCCTGGTCAATTCCATAGTGGTGATGATAGTAGTCAAGGAAATCACCGTATTCCAGTTTCTCGATGTCCCCTGGAATCCCCCCTGCCTCGTATGAAAGCGGATGCCCTGGCAAAAGCCCCGAATATGCCGCAGACAAGGTGATATCCGCCAAATCATTTCTTTGGGCACGCCTTTCATTCAGCACAATCCCCGTGGTGACAAGTCGCGCTTCACCTTTCCGATTTTTAATCAATTCATAGCGCCAGCCTTCCTGCATGAAAGACTCACGCAACAACAACGGGTTGAAAACCGCATCAAGATATACGCCACAGCCATTCATGAATTCTGAGGCATTGACACTCGCATACGGAAATAGCGTCCTGTCCAAATATGTCTCCGCGTTGATGTAGGTCGCCAGACTCCCTCGCCCCATCTCTTCGCAGGGGCTTTTAACCCTGTAGTTCTTCGAACCGCCCAAAACCACGTGCTCAATGACATGTTGCACGCCAGTATTGTCAAAATTCTCTGTCCTGAAGCCCGCGATAAAGACATTTTCAATGTCGTCACATTCAATGCTGATGACTTCCAGCCCAGAATAATGACGATATGCCTTGACAGACATTGCCAGATAGGGTATTTCTCTCGACCACAATGGCTTGAAAGCACCATCACACGTGGTCATTTCCCCCTTGAGCCGTGAGCCACCGCCTGACAGACGATTTCGATGTTGATGCGCAGTCACGTCCGTCATGGCCGTCTCCTCGTTTCTTCCTGAAACTGAACAGCCATCCGCCAGTTCATGGAGTCCGCTTCTTTTTTACTTGGCAGGTGTGTCGTCATAATGCTAAACGGCCAGTGTCGGATTCAATGCCAACACTGGCCGTCAATTCGTCTAATTTATAGTTGCTTGCCTATGCGCACGCTTGATTTATTTCTCTTCTGCGACAGGGGCTTCCGCAGCGGGAGCATCTGTGGCAGGGGCTTCTGTGGCAGGGGCTTCTGCGGTTTCTGTGGCCGCTTTATTCATGGCAGCCGCCTTCTCGTCATTCTCGACGAATTCAACGATGCACATTTCTGCGCCGTCGCCAATACGCGGGCCGATTTTCATCAGGCGCGTATAACCGCCTTCGCGCTTCGCAAAGCCTGGAGCGATTTCGCTGAACAATTTGGCGACCTTGTCAACCTGGTGCAACTTGGCAATGGCCTGACGACGGGTATGAAGTGTCCCTTCCTTTCCAAGCGTGACCATCTTGTCGGCAAGACGGCGGATTTCCTTCGCCTTGACGAGCGTCGTCGTGATACGGTTGGGCTCAATCAGACTGCAGACCGCATTGGCCAACAGAGATTCGCGATGACCAGTCCTGCGACCGATTTTAAATGTGTGCTTACGATGTCTCATGGCGTTCAATCCTCTTTATTTTGCGAAGCCTCCGCCTGCAGACGACGGGTCACTTCCTTCTTAACATCATCACTCAATTCCATTCCAATGGCAAGTTTCAGTTCCAGGAGTTTTTCCTTGATTTCCTGAACAGTCTTCTTACCGCAATTGCGGTGCTTCAGCAAATCCTGCTCATTCCGTTCAATCAATTCCCCAAGCGTCGTAATCTGCAATGCCTGCAACACATTTACGGCACGAACCGACAATTCAAGCGTATCAACCTTCATGCAGAGTTTTTCGACCTGGTCAGCGGCTTCGGGCGTCAATTCGCAGGCTTCATTGGCCGATGAATTGGAATCACCGATGTCACCAATGAACAACTCCAGATGCTTCATCAGAATCTGCGCCGATTTCTTCACTGCCTCCTGAGGCTTGATGCGACCGTCTGTCCAGACGCACAGTTCCAATCTGTCATAATCCGTGTGCATTCCGACTCGGCACGCCTGAACTTCATAACTCACGCGCTCGATAGGGCTGAACAGACAATCCACGGGGATTGTCCCAAGCGGCTGGTCGTCACGCTTGTTCAACTCGCTGGGGCGATAGCCGCGGCCACGGTCGATTTCGATTTCCATGCGGAACGGACGTTCCTTGTCCAATGTGCATATCACCTGGTCGGGATTCACGACAACGGCGACGCCGTCTTCGCAAATGTCACGGCCCGTGACTTCACCAGCCTTCTCTGCGACGACCTGCAAGGTGCGCGGCAACTGTCCGTCACACGTGAACTTCAATTTCTTGACATTCAAAACAATATCCATCACGTCCTCAAGAACATCTGGAATCGATGTGAATTCATGAGGAACGCCATCAATACGAATGCTGGAAACCGCCACACCCTCCATCGAGGACAACAAAACGCGCCGCAACGCGTTGCCGACGGTATTGCCATAGCCGTGCTCCCACGGCTCGGCAACAAAGCGTGCAAAGCGATCCGTTGCCGTCTCTTCGTCAATAACCAATGCTTTTGGGAGTTCGAATCCTTCAATGACTGGCATCCTGTTCTCCTTGTATAATATCTTTGCGACCTTCTAGGCGGTTCTCAGTGATTTCAAACTGAAAAGCGCCCTGAAAACATAACGCGAACAATACACTAGCGTCAAACGACACCTCTTTTAGACGCGGCGACGCTTCGGAGGACGGCAGCCATTGTGGGGCAGAGGCGTGACATCACGCAGGACGGTGATTTCCAATCCAGCGGCAAAAATGCCACGGACGGCAGATTCACGGCCCGCGCCAGGTCCCTTCACCTCGACTTCCACTTCCTTCAGGCCATAGGTCATCATAGCCTTCTTGGCCGCATCCTGCGCAATCAACTGGGCGACGTATGCGGTAGCCTTGCGGCTTCCCTTGTTGCCGAGTTTCCCGCCTGTGCTCCAGGAAAGGATGTTCCCTTGCATATCCGAAATTGCGACACGCGTATTGTTAAACGTCGAGTCAATGTGGACGATACCGCTCAAGACCTGACGACCGCCCTTGCTCTTCGCACGCTTGACTTCCGCTGGTGCCTCGGTGTTCTGAACCGCAGCATTTTCTTCTGCCATTATGATAAACTCCTAATTTATGCTCCTGCCCGCGTCACCCGCAGGCCAGACAGCGCTTTATAACAGATTTTCCTATGATTCCCTGATGAAATGCCCCAATGCAATCAGGCTTTTGCATTTGCCTGCTTACGTTCCGAACGGTCACGGATTGCACCGACGGTACGCTTCGAGCCTTTGCGTGTACGAGCATTGGTCTTCGTACGCTGTCCGTGAACAGGAAGGTTCTTCTTATGGCGCTGGCCGCGATATGAATTGATGGCGATGAGGCGCCTGATGTTCTGCGCCACCTGGCGGCGAAGGTCACCTTCCACCGTGTAGTGCTCCTGGAGAAGTTGCAGAATGGCGGCGATGTTTGCTTCGGTCAAGTCGCCCGCCTTAGTCAGCGGGTCGATCTGGGCACGACGGCAGATTTCATCAGCAATCGCTGGTCCAATGCCGTAGATGTACTGCAACGAAATATTCGTGTGCTTGTTGTTGGGGATGTCAATACCGAGTAGACGTGGCATGTTCTTTCCTTAAAGATATGTTCTCTCTTGTCCTCTTGTCTCCCGAAGTCCATGCCGATTTGCGGCGGATACTCCTGAAGAGCGACTGAATAAAAAAAATACGAACCTGTCAACAGCACATCAGCCCTGACGCTGCTTGTGCTTCGGATTTGTGCAGATAACACGAACAACACCTGCACGGCGGATAATGCGGCAGTTGTTGCAAATACGCTTGACTGATGCCCTGACTTTCATGTTCTTTCTTCCTTAAAAGAATAAAATGATCCTTCCGGTAAATTCGACAACCCCTGGCCGACGACCGGAAACACTTGCATCCTGCCAAGGAGATTCCTTTTTTATATGTCAAGTTGAAAAACTATAATATAATTCCTCTCATGACTTTTGACAAATCATGACAACATTTTTATTTTCATGACACGCCATCCCATCAGCGTTTGCGATAGGAAATGCGCCCTTTTGTCAAGTCGTATGGAGATAATTCCACCGTCACCTGGTCTCCAGGCAGAATCTTGATAAAATGCATACGCATCTTCCCGCTGATATGCGCAACGACTTCGTGACCATTCTCCAATGTTACGACAAACTGTGTGTTCGGCAGCAGTTCTTTGACTACGCCTTCGACTTTTATGCAATCTTTTGCCACGTTAGAATCTCCGGATCATTGTCTGTTATCAAAATCTGATGTTCAAAATGCGCTGAAAGAGACCCGTCCAATGTTCGGACTGTCCACCCGTCCTCTTTATCGATCTTAATCCGCCACGTCCCCACGTTGACCATGGGTTCAATGGCAAGAACCATGCCTGGATACAGGCGCGGCGTCCCGCTGCAACGATAATTTGGCACCTGCGGTGCCTCATGCATCGTCTTGCCGCAGCCATGCCCGACCATATCCCTGACGACAGAATAGCCAGCGGCTGTGACGACAGTCTCCACGGCGGCGCCGATGTCCCCGACACGCCTTCCCGCCCTAGCAGCGGCGATGCCCGCTTCGAGGCTTGCGCGAGTCGTATCGATCAGACGTTGTTTCTCCGCATCCTCCACGCCTCCCGCGATAATCGTGCAGGCGTTGTCCCCGATATATCCCTCAAAATTGACCGTAATGTCAAGGCTCACCAGATCCCCTGGCTGAATAATGACGTCAGACCGCCCTATTCCATGGACGACAACGTCGTTTAGGGAAATGCAGATCTGGCGAGGATATCCCTTGTATCCAAAGTCCGCACTCTTTCCACCCGCTTCGCGGATGAATTCGCCTGCCAGACGATCCAGATCCAGCGTGGACAGACCTGGAGTCACGGCATCCTTGATGCGCCTGAGCACCAATGCAGCGACCTCGCACGCGCGACGAACCCCCTCAAGGGCCTTGCCACTATAGATAGTCAGGTTTTCATGGCCGTCGCGCAGATGCGTGATGCCTTCAACCGACTGATGGTTTTTCTTGAACAAAGACATGACCCGTAAAGTGAAATCAGCCACGCAAGGCGGCTTTCAGAAGCGCATAGTTGTCATCTGGCGTTCCATCGCTGCTTTTCATGCGGACAAGGCTGCCAGCCTTCGCATAATAGTCAATCAATGGCGCCGTCTGCTCGTCATACACCTTCAATCTATTAGAAACCGTGGCCTCGCTGTCGTCGCTCCGCTAATAAAGCGCTGCGCCGCAACGGTCGCAGATGCCTTCTTTCTTCGGAGGGAGGGCGATGATGTTGTATATTGCTCCACATGCCTTGTTGGAGCACATGCGCCGTGCAGTCAGACGTGTCAGGAGCATGGCCTTGTCAGCCTCGATTAACACGACCGCCGCCATTCTATGGCCGCAACGCGCCAGGATGCCATTCAGCGTCTCCGCCTGACTGACGGTACGGGGGAATCCATCAAGAAGACATCCGTGGGCGACGACATCATCGCACTTCAGACGTTTTTCGACCATTGCCGCTACAATATCGTCGGAAACCAGTGCGCCGCTGGCGATTAGGTCCTTGACTTTCATGCCAAGGTCGCTTCCAGATGCCATTTCCTGCCGAAGCAAGTCCCCTGTTGAGATATGCACAACGCCCTTTTCTTCACAGAATTTCTCTCCCAGCGTTCCCTTGCCTGCGCCTGGAGGGCCTAAAAAAACGTATGCATCTGACATTTTCGCTTCTCCAAATGTTAATTTGACTATGGCGATTTTCCTTGCTTTAGAATCGCCTTTCCATTCACATCCTAATTACTGTGCCCCGCCATTGCCTGTTGGCGACGGCGCACCCAATTCATTCAGCCATGCTTCTCCTCGGCAGCCACATCGTCACGATAATCAATCACTATTTTGCCCTCCGCGACTTCCAGAAGCGCTATGTCCAGATGGGAACGCTCGTCGTTCGGCAGCGTCGGAACCAGGCGGCGGTCGCCTTTCGCCAACTGAGACGCGCGTTTTGAGACACCGTTGATGAACAAACGAACATCACTCACTTTCTCGCGGGCACGTGCCAAATATTCCTCGTTCATTTATGACTCCTTTACTCATATAACCGCCCCGCAACAATCATTCGCGGGATTAGAATGTAAAATTGTAAATGTAATGCATAAATGGCAATAATCAAGTCATTTCATGCACGATTGTTCTGATTCCAGCAGTGCGAACGAAAGATTTTTCCTGAATCCGCCGCAGTCATGAATCTGTAAAATCACATCAGCATCTTATACAGATTTGACAGTTTTTGTATTTGGTTGTCCAACTGGAAGTTGTTGAACATGAATTCGAGTCCAAGTTGCGCGCGGATGGATGTGCGTTCCTGTTCCAGCAGACAACTGCTGAGTGTATCCGCTAGTTTCCCGCTGTCGCCAACGGGAAACACATGGAGGATGTCCCGCAATTCAGGGCGCGGGACATTAGCAAGGATGTCACTGACGACGAGCGGGATGCCAGCCGCCAGGCATTCCAGAAGGACGTAGGACAATCCTTCATACAACGACGGCAAGATGGCAAGGTCAAATGCGGGCAGCAAAACCGCCAGATGCTCCACCGCCCCCTGAAACAGGATGCGGTTCTCGACATTCATTTTTCTTGCCATTGCCTGCAGATTCTCCTTTTCTGGACCATCACCGCAAAACATGAATTTCAGCCTCGAGCATTTTTCATCCATCAGTGAAATGGCTCGGATGACTTGGTCCAGGCCTTTTTGACGTGACAATCGACATGGGATGACCGCCATGAGCGCATCCGCTGGAATGCCAAGGGCACGTCGTGCATCCTCGCGGGTATAAAGCGTCTTGGTAAAATCCGCAGGCAGACCGTTTTCTATCAAATGGAACTGCTCAGGCGGCAATCCCAGCCTATTCGCGTCCTGGATTTCCGAACGACCAACGAAAGCGTATGCATCAGTCAAATGCGCCTGACGGTTTTCAATGCATGAAATGCTGTTCCGAACAAGAAAAGGTAGTGACGGATGCAGGGCAAAGGCATGGGGAGAATAGACAATCCTAACGCCTGGAAGGGCATTCTTCGCCAAACGGCACACAAAGCCAGCCATGCTGGAATGCGCATGGATGACAGCGGGCTTCCATTGGCGGATAAGTCTGCGAAAATGGCGAAGATACCCCAGGCACCCCAGAAGATTTCCATGATTGAAAGGCCATAGTTCGGTCATGCAGTCAATCTTCTGATATGCCTGAAGGTCATACAGAAAGTCCTCTTCTACACGATGCCCGAAACCACAGACACCACAGCGGAATCCACGGTTAACCAATTCAGGCACAATGAGTTTCAGATGTCTGCGGACACCGCCGCCACATGCTTCTGTAACGTGAAGGACATCCATTTGAGGTATATAGTCTTTCAACATAATTCCTGACGAATCCCGTTTGGCTGATTGTTTTTTGATGTAAAGGGTACTACTTTCTGCGTCGCGTATCCTGCCGTTTCGGATAAAGACCTGATTCTTCAGGCGATACCTTTGACTCCTTTCTTCCTGACATGGAGCCCATGATGGAACGAGCCTCCTCGGACACTTCATTTGAATTAGTGATGATATCGACGTTGACAAAACTGGGATGGACGTTCAAGAATTTCCTTGCCATGGCAAGTTGCTGATTGGCATTCTGAATATCGGGGAACTTGCCGCCGTGAAAAGCGTTGAGCAATTCAGCGGTCTTCGTCAAAGCAAGCAACTGCGCGTTGTTCCCCGCAAGGGAAAAACTGAAATCATCAAGATAATCGCGGAAAAAATCCAGATAGAACCGTGGTCTGGCAAGAGAAGACGCGGTCGGCATGTCAATTCGTGCCTGAAGATGAAATGATGTCGGTACCGCATTGTCGGCGGCAAGTGCCTCTTCGTATGATGGCGACAATTCATGGAACCACTGCGCCAACGCAGAAACGGCCCATGCTGTCCGAGCCGCTGCTTCAAATGACGGGAAAGAGGCTGGAGAACCTGCCAAATCCGCCGCGTAAGGCTTAGAAAGACGGGAGTTCATCATCATCGTTGCAAGACGTGGCATGAGTTTTTTATGAGCCTGCGAAGTCAGTTTTCCAATGGTCAGTGCCTCAATCACCCATGGATCAATTGTCATATTATTGTCCTTTGATTCGGATAGAGTTCTGACAATGACACGCACTGTCGCAGTGGATAGTTCCTGCCAGGATTTGTTTCCAAATTTTACCGCAGCATCGTGGAGGGCGATGGCCGCGAGCGCATTATCCGACAAACGCGCCTCTAAGTCGTCCTTGTGATAATCCAGCAACTTTGCAGATGGAATGACACGTGCATTGTGAAAATTACCGTCTTCGTCTTTCATGTCGGCGATAAACTGTGCGACTTTCTTCAGAAGCGCGGCCTGTTTTGCTTCATTCTTCGTGTCCTTAAGCAATGGCAACGAGGCCATCAATGCCAGAGAATTGTTGCGAAGCGACGCAAATGTGCGAGGTTGCTTAGGTGATTCAGGCGGCAATTGCTCCAAATTCGCAAACGCCTGATGCTGATTCATCTCACCAAATGTGATGGTGGCTTTCTGCAATGGCCAGAGCACTCGTGCGGCGACATCCAGAAGAGACGTGTCCCCCGTGGCCTTGGCAACCCGTTGCAGGGCAATGGAAAGTTCAGCCATGTCATCCTGCGCCTCATTGTTCAGGAAGGGCTGTTTCCAATCAGGGAATGGCTGTTTCAGTTCACCGCTTTTGGAGGCGATTCGTTCCGCAATCGCCCGCGCGCCGCTGCGTGCGGCATCCAGGCAGCGTGCAGCATCTGGTATTTCTGGAAGCGTATGCCCTCGGAACAATCTGCAAGATTTGATGCCGTTCGTGTAATACGTATCCATTTCAAAAAGGCAGATTCCTTGCGGCTCATTGTAGTTCGTGATTTTCATCCAAGTACTAAGTGCCTCGAAATTATAGGCTTCCGCAAAGATATTTCCGACCTGCTTCTTGGAGAGGAACCCTTTCTCCGTCAGCAGATAGCGTCCCGTAATCTGGTCTGGGGTAAAGGCAAAGCCCAAGTCTGGTCCAAAGGTAAACCCTACAATGTCAGTCATGCTGAATCTTGAACGGTTGAAGGTAAACGTGGGATATGTCCTTGTTGACTGGACAAGTTGCAACTTCAACCATAGCCATTTTCCTGGATCCTTTTTTCTTTCAATCCAGTCCTGTGGCGTTTTCTTATGTTCCATCTGCGCATCCTGGATAATGCTTGTAGCCTGCTTCACGATTTCATCCCGCTTGGCGACTTCATTGACGCGCAGTATTTCAACTGCTTTTGACAATGCGTCCAGGAAAGAGAACCCCGTGCCATAATAGGTTCGGGCTGGCCACAAATCGTCCCCTATAGAGAGAAAGACGACTCTGGGAAGCCTATCGTCTCGAAATGAAGAGGAAATCATGTCAAACGACGCATTTGTCCTCAGCATTTCATGAAGTCTCTCCGTGAGTTTGAGCATCTGTTCCTCTGGGAATTTCGCAGGTGCTTTGACATGTTCAAACCACACGAGATTCCCTGGTTCAAGCGGTTGCGAAAAGAGAGAACAGATAGTCAAAAAGCAACAAATAAGAAAGATTCGTTTCATCTTGTTCAAAAATGTACGGAATGTTCTGACAAAAAGACAACGTTTTTTTGGAAAACCAAGACAATGATCAAATGTCAATTGATCATTGAATAAAATAGTTGATAATAATATTAGTTGTAAAGAATCAAATTCAAGTGGAAGACAGAAAAGCCAAGCCAAACCTGTATGGTCCGTTTAGGTGAATCTTGTCTTTTTTTCGTTTTTTCATTTCTGGTGATTTGCATTTTTCGACAATCATGCTAAAGTAAACAATGTTGAAAAGCCGGGCTAGCTCAGTGGTAGAGCAGTGGAATCATAATCCACGTGTCATAGGTCCGACCCCTATGCCCGGTACCAATCTCAAGCCCGTTTGCAATCGCAAACGGGCTTTTTGCTTTTGACGCTACAATCTGCATCGTCCTTTCCCCTTGCTATATTTGTTTTTTCGCATTATATTCATGCAATTCTGTCGTCCATCTGCATGGACTCTGCAATAATCAGGAGCAATCATGCCTATGCCCCAAACATCTGAACATATCAAAGTCTATTTTCTGTCATCTGGCCGCCTCGGAATTCATCTTCTTGATGCTCTGCTGCGCGATAAAAGAATTGACTTGGTTGGCGTCGGCTCACAGCCAGACAAGCCCAGCGGGCGCAAGCAGATTCCCAAGCCGACTCCATTGGCCGCACACGCCGAGAAAAAAAAATGCAAAGTTGACAAGCAGGATAAAGTCAATGATCCAGCATTCATCGACTACCTGCGCTCATTGAACATGGATTTTCTTGTTGTCGCATCTTTTGGCCAACTTTTGAAGCCCGCGCTTCTTGAAATTCCTAAATATTGCTGTTTCAACGTCCATGCGTCGCTACTACCCAAATACCGTGGAGCATCGCCGATTTCTGCGGCAATCCTCGCGGGGGAAAGTTACTCTGGCGTATCGTTCATGAAAATGGATCCTGGTTTGGACACAGGGCCTGTTTATTGCCAGATTCAGATTCCGATCGCTGATGACGACAACACGGATACGCTAGAGGAAAAACTGGGTAAATTCGCCGCCGAATCAATCTGCGACAACCTCCAGTTGATAAAGGAAGGGTATATGTGCGCAGTTGCCCAGGATAACTCAAGAGCCACATACGCTGGCAAAATCAAGAAGTGCGACGGCGCAGTGAAGTGGGGCATTCCCGCGACGCAACTCGAATGCAAGATTCGAGCCTATACGCCATGGCCAAGAGTTTGTATGCTGGCACCGACCAGCAAGGGTATAAAACGACTTCAGATCACCTCTGCCAAAGTCGTCAAATTGCCTGCGCCATGCCCGCAGCCTGGAACTCTCCTTGCACAGGATGCTTCAGGAATTACAATTGCATGCGCACAGGACGCCATCAAGATTTGCAGCATCATTCCAGAAGGTCGGAATGAAATGTCTGCGGCAGATTTCTTGAGGGGAACTCAAATCCCCCCGAACACGATTTTCACCGATTATCCCGTCGAAAGCACACCGACATGAAGCAAATTCTCATTAACTCTGAAGAATTGCAGACACGCGTCGCCGTTATCCAAGATGGTGTTCTGCAAGATTTCTTCATCGAACGAAACACGCATGACCAAATAGTCGGCTCGATCTTCAAGGGCCGCATCAAAAACCTCGAACCATCGTTGCAAGCCGCTTTTGTTGACATCGGTTGCGGAAAAAACGCCTTCCTGCATTATGAGGACATGATTCCAGCAGTCAAGGAACTTGACGAGGAGGAGCGGAATTCCTCTGATGAAGAGGCACTACCTGCCCCCAGCATCGTATCCATGCCGAAAGAAGCACCTCGCAAAGGTTTTTTCGCACGTATGGAGCAACTCACGGCTACGCCAGCCACCGTTGCGAAACCTCAACCGCAACCCATTCCGCCGCAAGTTCATGCAAAGGGGGGAACGAAATATACCAATGAAGAATTGGAAAATCTCTTCAAGCCAGAGCAGGAAATCCTCGTCCAAGTCATAAAGGCTCCTATTATGACCAAAGGTGCCAGGGTGACGACGAACATCTCCCTACCTGGACGCTATCTGGTCCTCCTCCCTGGAGTCTCACATATTGGCATCTCGCGGCGCGTCGAGGAAAAATCCGAACGTGACCGCCTTCGCCAGATGGTGAAAACGCTTGAACTTCCTCCAAACACAGGAGTCATCTGCCGAACGGTCGGGAAAGGCTGCAAAACCGAGCATTTTCAACGTGATTTGGAACTGCTGCTGAATACATGGAAAACCACAGAGGAACTGGCTGCGACCTCGAAGGCCCCCGCATGCTTATATCAGGAACCTGGACTGGCCGAAAGGACTATCCGTGACTGCCTCACGCAGGATGTCGATGAAATCGTCACCGACTCGCGCCAAACCTATGATTTGGCGGTAAAACTCCTCACACAATACAATCTCCAGAATTCAACAACCATCACACTTTATCAAAATCCAACGCCAATTTTCCAGAAATTCGGCTTGCATCAGCAACTTGAGTCCATATTCAACCGCAAGGTCGCGTTGCCCAGCGGTGGTTATATCTGCATTGATGAAACAGAGGCGCTTATCGCCATCGATGTGAACACTGGAAAGAACCGTACAGGAAAAGACAAGCCTGAAACTATCCTCAACACAACTCTGGAGGCCGTCGCTTAAATCGCCCTACAATTGAGACTCCGCAACGTTGGCGGGCTTGTTGTTCTGGACTTAATCGACATGGCTTCCAAAAAGGACCAACAACTGGTCTATAAGACTCTCCGCGAACATCTTTCAGTTGACCATGCACGAATCAAAACGACACCGATTTCACAACTCGGCTTGTTGGAAATGACAAGGCAGCGTGAAAATGAAAGCGTTGAAAGCACCATCTACGACAATTGCCCATACTGCCATGGACGTGGTCTCATCAAAAACGCCACCAGCATGAGTGCAGATATCCAGCGAAAACTCAATGAGATTTTTGCAAAACGCAAGAACAATCAGATGATCAAACCTGGATATCAGGCGAAAGTCACCGCGCATCCGCGCGTCCTTGAACGACTTCGCAATGAAGATTCCAAAGTACTTCAGAGCATCGAAAACGAATACAGCATCAAATTGACACTCGTTCCTGACAATTCGCTTCATATTGAGGAATTCCACATTTTGGACGGTCTGTCAGGGCAGGAGATTTAAGGCCAATCTTGGGCATCCTCAGCATCGAATCAAAAAAAACTATAACATATTAATACCCAATCAACACCAACTGCACGATGATTTGCAAGAACATACTCCAGGCCGTCGGCCATACACCGCTCGTCGAACTCCAAAACATGACTGCGCCAGAAGACGCGCGGATTCTAGTGAAAGTCGAAAGCGTGAATGTCGGCGGTTCCATAAAAACCCGCACGGCACTCAATATGATTGAAGCAGCAGAAAGGGATGGTCTCATTGCCGCTGGCTCCGTCATCATCGAACCGACTTCTGGAAACCAGGGCATCGGTCTGGCGCTTGTCTGCGCAGTCAAGAAATACCGTTGCATCATCGTGATGCCTGATTCAGTCAGCCCAGAGCGCCGCAATCTTCTCAAGTTGTATGGTGCTGAAGTCGTGCTAGTTCCAGACCACAACAACATCGGCGAGTGCATCCAGAACTGCCTTCTCAAAGCAGAGGAACTGCAACATTCCATTCCAGACAGTTTCATCCCGCAGCAATTCGAGAATCCAAACAACCCAGCAGTCCATCGTGAAAAAACAGGCATGGAAATCCTTGAACAGTTGGACGGCGAACCCGTTCATGCTTTCTGCGCAGGATTCGGTACGGGGGGCACGCTTTCAGGCATCGGTGAAGTGCTCCGCAAAAAGTATCCCGACATCATGCTTGTCGCCGCAGAGCCAGAGAATGCCGCTGTGCTTGCAGGCGGTGCCATCGGCTCCCATTGGCAGCAAGGCATCGGAGACGGCTTTATCCCGCAAAATCTCAACACTGACATCATCACCGAAAACCTCATCATTACCGATGATGAGGCAATGGACACATCGCGGGAACTGGCATTGAAGGAAGGCTTGGGCGTCGGAATTTCCTCAGGCACAAATGTCGCCTGCGCCATCCGCCTTGCCAAACGACTTGGGAAAGGCAAGACCGTCCTCACCGTCCTTCCTGATTCATACGACAGATACTATTCGACACCGCTGTTCCAATAGTCTCCTATATTAGGCAAAATCAGCGGCTTCAGATTCTGGAATCGCGCCTTTACCCTTGAAGAACTTCTCTCACTGCACTTCTGAACAAACAAAGATTATATCTTTGCCGCCATATAAGAATTATCATCACCATAGTTAAAGCACATATCATCAAAGGAAAACATCACAATGACATTCTCTTCAAGATTGCTATTATCGGCATTTGTCGTCATGACAAGCGTTGTTTGCCATGCATTGACCATTCCTGGAGCAGATGGCTCTGATGGACCGCTTCATATCACAACAAAAGACTGTACCAATGGGGTTTTCACAATCAACTTAGGCCGTGCCGCCACTGACCAGTGGGATGCCCCCCCCAAGACTGCGGGATGCGGCGTCTATGACCCTGAAAAGTGGGCGGTTGTCTTCAAATACAGCAGTGTGGAGATTGACAAGGGTGTTACCTTGAAATTCAAAAACCACCCATCCAACCCGCCTGTCTATTGGCTTGTCAGCGGAAATGTCACCATCAACGGCGAAATCAATCTGGATGGTGAACGAGGCCAGGATTTCCGTGATTCTGGCAATGCAGTTTGCGCGACTCCTGGTCCTGGTGGATTCGCGGGTGGCCTGAGTATGACGTATGATTCAAATTCAGGAAAAGCATATTATGGAGGAGGCGGATATGGTCCTGGCGGAGCCACCAGTCAAATGCTTCGGCCTTTTGGAGTTGATCATTTTAGTGTTACTGGTGGTGGTGCCAGCCATGCCACCATGGGAAATTCCAATTCCGATGGAAGAGAAAGTGTAGGATACAATACAAGCAATGCGGGCTATATCTACGGAGACGAAACTCTCATCCCATTAATCGGCGGCTCAGGCGGTGCAGGCTACAACGGGTTTAATTATTGGAGTTACGGAAATGGAATGTCAATGACAGGCGGTGGCGCTGGCGGTGCTGGTGGCGGAGCCATTCTCATTGCCTCTCAGGGAACCGTCTTATTGACAGGTATAATTAGCGCACGCGGCAACAGAGGCGGAGGTTTTCTGGCCTTCAATTATTTTTATTTTTACGGCGGTAGTGGGTCGGGTGGAGCAGTGCGAGTCCTTGCAGATGCAATCGCTGGTTCTGGAACAATTGATGTTTCCAGTTTTGGCGGAACATCGAAGTCTATTCAGAATGAATACGGACTCTCTGATTATAACGGAATTCAAAACCTTTCAATTGGAGGTCTGGGGCGTATCCGCCTAGACTCGAACAATATTACTCTTTGCAAAAGAGATTTCACTTCTTGGGAAGTCAAACCCATTATTGGAGACAGTGACAATGTGATTCTTTGGGCAGATGCGAAAATCACATTGTTAACCTTTGGAGGCTATGATTTGCCAACAGACCCAATATACCGCCAAAGCGGTCAAAACGAGTGCATCTCCTTTACTACGGCTGGGGAACGAGAACTTGTCTTCCGTACAGAGAACATCCCAACTGACGCAAATGTCGTCGTCAAAGTGACACCTTACCAATCTGGCAGTGACTATACAGGTTCGACAGTCGTCGCAACAATGGACCAGGGTGGCACTTTCGCATCTGCCATCTGGCGCGCCATGATTCCTCTACAAGACAGCAGAACCACTTTCCAGGTTCTCGTTTCAACGGTTTCCTTGCACGATTGACGTGTTTCGTTTGAGTGATAGGTAAAAATCGTTCAACAGCACTTCCATTGGTTTTCAAAAACTGTTATTTGGGGAATCAGCACAATAGAGGAAAGACAAACATGCATGTTTTTTTCCATAAGTTTATGAACCTATGCATCTTGTCCATGCTTGCAGGACTGGTTGCGGAGGCTAGGCAACGCTATAACTACGCGTCACGTGAATTCATGGCGAGTTTTGGCGAAGCAACCTCGACAGTACATGCTCGGCAGATTGTGTCTCGTGAAATAACCGTTGGCATGGGAAGCAGGACTTCTAAGGAGCATATCCGAAACATCATCTCACGCGAATTTACAGTTGGCATTGGACAAGAAAAAATAGACATCTTTCCCAAAACAAATAATCTTGCAGGAATAGTAACGCTTGAAAACGGATGCTCCTTCGTTCAAGACCAGCAAAATGCCACAGCCACATTGGAGATTTTCTTTGAGGATAAACTCGTAGCCACTACGAATGCCAAATTGTATAAGTTTACATATCAATGGGATACGACTTTTCTTCCAGATGGAGTCTATACGGTTATCCTGACTGTTTCTCGGGATGGCATGGAGGATGCAATCGGCTCTCGAAAATATACTTTGATCAATCAGAAATATGAGGGAAGCCAAAGCGCTACAATAAACTATACATTGAGAAGAGGCTGGACTCTCATCAACATTCCATTCCGCGTCGCCCCCCCATATTCATTGGAACTATCTGAACTGAATCCAATTTGCTGCAATTTCATGGATAACATGAATTATTACTCCTTTGAGGACACGGATTTTGCCCATGGAACCGTCGTTTGGGTTTATTCTCCCGGAAAAAGAGACTGCAGTCTAAAAACCGAATACTATACTAGCGCGCCTTCTTTTTGTACATTCAAGAATAAGGCAGGATGGCAGTTTGTCGGCATTTCTGGAGGGAAATCCATCGAACTTGATTGCGAGGCACTGGGCATCTCCTCTGTCTGGCGGTGGAATGGAAAGACAATGGAATTGATTCCACCTCATGGGGGCGTTGTCAGGCTGGCTCCAAAGATTGGATACTTGATCTATAAACAATTCTGAATCTTCAGGCATGAAAAGGGGCTGTTGCAAAAACGCATTGCCATAATGACGTGTTTTTGCAACAGCCCACTGACTCATAAAAATACGGAAATCACATCCGTGTCCAGTCGAACTGAACGACGGGGAATTTCGAGCCTTGTGCGAGACGAGCATAGACTTCGCCGCATTCTTCAGGCGAATGGACCTCTGCGACAAATCCTTCGAGAGAAATTCGGCCCAGTTCCTGAAGGCGAAGGAAAGTCAATGCGTCGGAACGCATTGTCCACCAGCCTGGGGCATCTTCGAATTGATTGCGGCATAGAGCGTGCGCACCAATCAACGTCACGCCACGGCCATGCACCTTGTGGTAATAGTCAATGCTGAAGTTGGAATTACGCGTACATCCCAGCAATGCGATGCGGCCGAATGGCGAAATGGCATCCAGCACATTGTCCAAAGCCTTCCCGACACCTGTGACCTCAATTCCAACCTTTGGACCATCCTTCTTCATCAAAGGGGCACCACGCTTCAAGAGAACGTGATAGGACAAAGCATCCTGGCTGCAAATAGTCTTTGCCTGCTCGGCAAAATCAGATGCCGTCGGATCCAGTGCGAAATCCGCCCCAAGTTCCAAGGCATGTGCGCGTTTTTCAGGGAGCGGGTCCGCCGCGATAATCGGCGTGGCACCCGCAGCCTTCAGGATGATGATGGCCAACTGTCCGAGAATCCCCTGCCCCATGACAATCGCGCTCTCGCCGATTTCCAGACGGCATTTACGGACCGCCGCCATCGGGAACGTCGAAATATGCGTTAGTGCAGCGGCTTCAAAAGATATATTTTCTGGGATTAAATAGGCCTGTGTCGCAGGAATGCAGACATACTGCTGATGGACAGTCCAACTCATTGCGACACGGTCGCCAGGCTTGAAGCCCTCGACGCCCTCGCCAACCGCCTCTACAACGCCCGATGAACTGTATCCGCTGCGCCTCGGCCAACTGACTTTGCCTTCTGGGGCATTTGTGAAAATGCCAACACCATTGTCAGGCGTCCCTATGAGATTGGCCCGTTCTGTACCACTGGAAATGCATGTGCGATAAACCTTCACCAGCACGTGTCCTGGAGCGATTTCAGGCATTGGGACATCCAGAAGTTCCGCAGTGTTGACTCCCGTAAAAAAAATACCTTTGTTCATTGATTGTCTCCCTTTGGATAAATGTTAAGCAATTGAAATAACTGTCTTCCTTCCAATCAATCCGTCATTTGAAGTTATCCTTCAAAGCCCACAACCCCAACGCAGGGTTTGAGATATAGAAAATTTCCTCGCCGTCAGGAAGCGTGTTGAAACCGTCCTTGAGCGTTTCTGGATTGTATTTTGCAGTCATTTCATTCAAGTCGGCGACTTCGAAGCCAACAGAGGCAACCTCTTCCTTGGTGATATTCGGACCTGGGCCATAGGTGATTTTGAAACGGCCTTCGGAG